>CAZAZP010000004.1:5189-59265 GCA_964489695.1 uncultured Erysipelotrichaceae bacterium
ATCCGTTTGAAAACTAGCTTCTAGCTTGGTTAAAAGTTCAGTTTTATTTATTTTGACGGTACTTAATAAACTATCGACCGTATCATTTAATAAAATTGCTTGTAAAAAGTGATTAGTTTTTATTTCGGGGCTATTAAGCTCAATTGCTCGATTATAAGCATCACTAAAAGCCAATTGGAGGCGCTCACTAAATTTATTACTGTCCATCCTAACCTCTTTCTAGCACTCATTACCATCAAGTGCTAAGTAAGTGGAAAAAGAAAAGTAAGAGAAATCTTACTTAAAAGCAGCTTTGAATCGGCTAAATGGGGTGCTTTTCCCAGCTGACTCTTTCAAGCGTTCGTATAATTCTTTACTTTCTTTCGTTAGTTTCTTATCAACTTCTACTTTAACTTCGACGATTTGATCGCCTTTCGCCCCACTACTTAAATCAGGAACACCCTTTTCCTTCAAGCGGAGCTTAGTGCCATATTGGGTCCCAGCTGGAATAGTTAAATTCACTTCTCCATAAACAGTGGGTACATCAATTTGACAACCTAAGGTCGCATCAATCGCTGAAATAGGTACATCAATCAAGATATCTTTCCCTTGACGTTTAAAGTATTTGTGGGGAGCAACTTGGATTTCAATATAGAGATCCCCGTTATTACCACCATTGGCACCGCGCTCGCCTTTATGCGCGACCCGCAGTTGTTGGCCAGAATTGATGCCAGCTGGAACTTTAACTTCAACACTTTGGCGTTTCCGTTCGTAACCTTCACCTTTACACTTCGGACAAACATGGGTAATTTGTTTACCCGTGCCATGGCAAGTTGGGCACACTGCTGTTTGTTGGAACATGCCAAATGGTGTTTGTTGAGCGCGGGTTACTTGACCCGTTCCCCGACACGTCTCACAGACTTGAATATCACTTTTACTCCGCGCCCCACTACCTAAGCATTGGCTACAGAGTTCATCAACAGTTAACGTAATATTTTCCGTTTTACCAAAAATAGCTTCCATAAAATCGACTCGTAATTGCATAAACCGATCTTGGCCTTTAACTGGACGATTACTTTGGCGTTGACCCCGAGAACCAAAGCCACCACCAAAAAAGGAACTAAAAATATCATTGAGATCATCAAAGCCACCGCCAAAACCTTGGCCAAACGGATTGTCTTGGGCAGCATGACCATATTGGTCATAATTGGCTCGTTTTTGAGGATCACTTAATATTTCATAGGCTTCTTGTACTTCTTTGAATTTATCGACCGCATCAGCCGCTTTATTCATATCGGGATGATATTTTTTAGCTAAAGCACGATATGCTCGCTTAATTTCACTTTCGCTGGCATTCTTTTCGATGCCTAAAACCTCATAATAATCCCGTTTTTTATTACTCATGTGATCACTCCTTAGTTAAGATAACCTTCCTAGTCAAACACTAGGAAGGTTAAGCTTTAATTTTTCTCAGTAAAGTCAGCGTCAACTACATCATCAGCGGCATCAGTTTTTTCTTCTTCCGCTGCGCCAGCTTGTTCATACATCGCTTGGCTCATTTGTTGGGCAGCTTGTTCTAAAGCAGCCAGTTTATCACGTAAAGTCGCGATATCATTATTATCTAAAGCTGTTTTTAATTCATCACGTAATTTCGTGACTTCTTCTTTTTGTTCAGCTGGAACTTTAGCTTCTTCGTTATTTAACGTTTCATCAATTTGGTTAATGAATTGTTCGGCTTTATGTTTAATTTCAACTTCTTCGCGCCGTTTTTCATCTTCTTCTTTATGAAGTTCCGCTTCTTTAATCATTCGATCAATTTCACTTTGGTCTAAGCCCGATGAGTTAGTAATCGTAATTGATTGTTTTTTATTAGTACCTTTATCTAAAGCTGAAACATGAACAATCCCATTCACGTCAATATCAAAAGTAACTTCGATTTGGGGGATACCACGTCGAGCTGGAGCGATACCATCCAGTTTAAAATTGCCTAACGTCTTATTATCTAAGGCCATTGGCCGTTCACCTTGCAGTACATGAATATCAACGGCTGGTTGATTATCCGCAGCTGTCGAGAAGATTTGCGATTTGGTAGTTGGAATCGTCGTATTACGTTCAATTAAACGCGTCATAACTCCACCTTCAGTTTCGATTCCAAGCGACAAAGGCGTCACATCGAGTAACACAATATCTTTGACATCACCAGCGATAACTGCCCCTTGAATTGCTGCACCCATCGCGACGACTTCATCCGGGTTAACGGAATGGTTAGGTTCTTTACCTAATTCATTTTTAACTGTGGCTTGGACTAACGGAATCCGAGTTGAGCCCCCAACTAATAAAACTTGATGGATGTCATTTTTAGTTAAACCTGAATCTTTTAAAGCTTGACGAACTGGACCAATCGTTTTATCGACTAAAAACTTTGTCATTTGTTCGAATTTTGCTCTAGTTAAAGTCGTATCAAAATGTAATGGACCACTAGGACCAGCTGAAATAAATGGTAAAGAAATTTGAGTTTGCATCGTACTAGATAACTCTTTTTTCGCCTTTTCCGCTGCTTCTTTTAACCGTTGTGAAGCCATTTGATCTTGACTTAAGTCAATGCCTTGTTCTTTTTTAAATTCATCGACGATCCATTTAACAATTACATCATCAAAATCATCGCCACCAAGCTTGTTATCACCCGAAGTAGCTAAGACTTCAAAAGTACCATCCGCTAATTCCAAGATAGACACGTCAAAGGTACCACCACCTAAGTCATAAACTAAGACTTTTTGTTCCTTATCAGTTTTATCAATCCCAAAAGCTAAAGCTGCGGCGGTTGGTTCATTAATAATCCGTTCCACTTCTAAGCCAGCAATTTTACCGGCATCTTTGGTTGCTTGCCGTTGGGCATCATTAAAGTAAGCTGGTACGGTAATTACTGCTTTAGTAACTTTATCACCAAGATAATCTTCCGCATAACTCTTCATATATTGCAAAATCATGGCTGAGATTTCTTGCGGAGTATAATCTTTATCTTCTAACTTAATCTTTTGGTTGGACCCCATGATTCTTTTTACTGAAGTAGCCGTATTTTTATTCGTGACTACTTGTCGTTTAGCTGCATCACCAACTACACGTTCGCCATTTTTAAAGGCCACAACTGATGGAGTCGTCCGGTTTCCTTCCGGATTAGTTATTACTTTTGCTTCACTGCCTTCCATGACAGCGACGCAGGAATTGGTTGTTCCTAAGTCAATTCCAATTATTTTACTCATGTCTATTTCCTCCTTATTCGCTTATTTTTACTAGACTAGCACGTAAAACTCGATCTTTTATTTTATAACCCTTTTGTAAGACTTCAATTACTTGACCACTTTCGACATCAGCTTGTTTTTCTTGACTAATCGCATGATGCACTTGAGGATCAAACGGTAAGCCTAAAGCTGGTATTTCATTAATGCCTTCATCCTTAAACGATTGCATTAATTGATCATAAATCATTTTAACGCCCTGATAGATCGGATCAGTTGGTTCGGTATTAGCCATCGCCCGTTCTAAGTTATCAATGGCGGGTAATAAATCAGCCGCGAAACTTTGTAAGCGGTATTTATTATGCATTTCGAAATCTTGACGTAATCTTTTCTTAGTGTTTTCACTTTCAGCCAAGACTTTTAAATAATCATTTTTCCATTGAGTTACTTGCGTCTCTAACGCTGTAACTTGCTGTTGGAGTTGAGTAATCTCGGACTGGGAGTCGGCCTTTTCTCTTTTAGCTTCTTTTTTTGCTTGTTTGGCAGCTGCTTCAATCTGCGCACTCCGCTCTTCCGCTATTTCAGCCTTTAGTTCTTTAATGACTTCTTCAGTTATATTGTTTTTCTCAGTCTTCGCCATGTTCATCTCCTTCTTTTAATATCCGCTCGACATTCGCTGAAAGATAATTAACTAAATTTAAAATCTTTTCATAATTCATACGTGATGGTCCAAAAAGCATTAGTTTAGCTTCTTCACTCGGTCCGATTTGTAAGGTACTAGAAATTACCGCAACATCATCTAACCACATTAAGCGGGAGTGATCAGATGTTTCTAAGCTGACTTCTGCTTTCCCTTGACCTAATTCACGTAGTAACCTAGTATTGTTCATCATCGCCATAATTCTTTTTAAGCGTTCTAAATCAGCAAAGTCTGGTTGATACATCATATTAGTTTGACCACTAAAGTAGACATTTTCATGCGCGAAGCGAATGAAGGCATCCACAAAAGCATTAAATAATAATTCGTGTCGTTTCACCACGGCTTTAATCAAGGGCCGTAACGCTTCCATCTTATCCACTAACTCTGGTAAAACTGTCCCTTTTAATCTCTCATTTAAGATATCGGTACAAGCCTCAATATCTTTCACGCTAACTTGATCTTTAAAATGAAAGACTTTGTTTTCGGTATGGCCACTATCGGTAATAAAAACCGCCACCGCACTAGTATCATCAATCGGAAATAGTTTGATATGCTCCAACCGCTGGACATCCGCATCGTGACCTAACACGATGCTAGTCATGTTAGTCATTTGCGATAAAATATCACAAGTGCGCTTAATCACTTCTTCACTACTGAGGTTTGAAGCTTCTAAGATTGATTGAACCGTTAACGCAAACTCATCATCTTCTCTTTTTTCCATTAAAAATTCCACATAAAAACGATAACCTTCGACTGAAGGAATTCGACCGCTTGAGGTATGGGTCTTTTCTAATAAACCCCGATTTTCTAATTCAACCATCTCATTACGAATCGTCGCCGAAGAATAAGGTAACGTGTATTTTTCCATTAAAGTTTTCGAACCGACTGGTTCAGCCGAAACGATGAACTCATCCACAATGGCTTTAAAGATTTCAATTTGCCGGTTGGTTAACATGGTTTGACCTTTCTAGCACTCTAATAATTGGCCTGCTAGTATTATACTAAAAGCAATTAGCACTGTCAACTATTAAGTGCTAAACAAACAAAAAAGAGCTGAGAAATCTCAGCCCCTTTTTTTAACTTGTTTGATTTAATTACTTAATAATTTCGATAACGTTACCAGCACCAACGGTCCGGCCACCTTCACGGATTGAGAAACGAGTTCCCAATTCAACCGCGATTGGAGCGATTAGTTGAACTGTCATTTCGATGTTATCACCAGGCATAACCATTTCTACGCCTTCAGGTAGATGTACCACCCCAGTTACGTCAGTAGTTCTGAAATAGAACTGTGGACGATAGTTAGAAACAAAGGGCGTGTGACGACCACCTTCTTCTTTAGTTAAAACGTAAACTTGCGCTTTAAATTGCGTATGAGGTTTAACAGTTCCTGGTTTTGCTAGAACTTGACCACGTTCAACTTGATCACGGTTAATACCACGAAGTAAGGCACCGATATTATCTCCAGCGGTGGCTGAATCTAATAATTTTCTAAACATTTCAATTCCGGTTACGACTGTCTTTTGCGTTGGGCGAATACCAACGATTTCAACTTCTTCTTGAAGTTTTAAGACACCACGTTCAACCCGACCAGTTGCGACGGTACCACGACCAGTAATTGTAAAGACGTCTTCAACTGACATTAAGAATGGCTTATCAGTTTCGCGAACTGGTTCAGGAATATAGCTGTCAACCGCATCCATAAGTTCAAGAATTTTTTCTTGCCATTTTTCATCGCCTTCAGTGGCTTTTAAAGCTGATCCGCGAATAACTGGGCAGTTATCACCATCAAATTCATATTCATTTAATAGTTCACGAACTTCCATTTCGACTAAGTCGATTAATTCTTCATCATCAACCATATCGCATTTATTTAAAAAGACAACGATACGGGGTACTCCAACTTGGCGAGCTAATAAGATGTGCTCTCTTGTTTGAGGCATTGGTCCATCAGTTGCGGAAACAACTAGGATTGCCCCGTCCATTTGGGCTGCACCGGTAATCATGTTTTTAACATAGTCCGCGTGCCCTGGGCAGTCCACGTGAGCGTAGTGACGCGTAGCAGTTTCGTATTCAACGTGAGATGTACTAATGGTTATCCCACGTTCTTTTTCTTCTGGTGCACCATCGATTTCTTCATAATTCATTACTTTTGATAATCCAGATTTTGCTAAAGTTTGAGTTATAGCAGCCGTTAAAGTCGTTTTCCCGTGGTCAACGTGACCGATTGTTCCGACATTAACGTGAGTTTTGGATCTGTCAAATTTTGCTTTTGCCATTGTGCAAACTCCTCCTATTTTTATTCATTACCATTTTAAGCTAATTACACAATTAAATCAATAGATTTTAGTGAGCCGTGCTTTTCTTAGCTACCTTTTCAGCAATCCCGCGGGGGACGTCCGCGTAATGGTCAAATTGCATAGTATAATTACCCCGACCCTGGGTAAATGAGCGTAAATCAGTCGCATAACCAAACATTTCTGATAATGGAATTAGGGATTTAACCGCTACCGCATTTCCGCGTTCTTCTTGGTCAGTAATCTGACCGCGCCGGCTAGAAATATCACCCATCACACTACCAAGATATTCATTTGGTGCAACTACTTCCACTAACATCAATGGTTCTAATAACACTGGTTGACATTTTTTCGCTGCTTCTTTTAAAGCCATACTAGCCGCGATTTTATAAGCCATTTCGCTTGAGTCAACATCATGTGATGAACCATCAAAGAGTGTCGCTTTCAAATCAATAATGGGATAGCCCGCAATTAACCCGTTATTTAGGGCTGCTTGCACGCCTTCCATGGTGGGCTTAATGTACTCTTTCGGTACCGTACCACCAACTACCGCATCCACAAATTCAAAGCCTTTGCCTGGATTGGGTTCAAATTTTATCCAAACATGACCATATTGACCACGTCCACCTGATTGACGAATAAACTTGCCTTCACATTCAGCAGCGGCCCGAATAGTTTCCCGATAGGCCACTTGTGGTGCACCAATATTAGCTTCAACTTTGAATTCTCTTTTCATCCGGTCCACGATAATGTCTAAGTGTAATTCACCCATCCCCGCAATAATCGTTTGGCCCGTTTCTTCATCCGTATAAGTTTTAAAGGTTGGATCTTCTTCCGCTAATTTTGATAACGCAATCCCCATTTTATCTTGGTCATTTTTGGTTTTTGGTTCAATCGCTACGTTAATAACCGGTTCAGGGAAGATCATTGATTCTAAAACAATGGGATTCTTTTCATCAGCTAAGGTATCACCGGTACTAGTTTCTTTAAATCCAACCGCAGCTGCGATATCACCCGCATAAACTTCGGTAATTTCCTTACGCGCATTCGCATGCATTTGCATGATCCGACCAAACCGTTCCCGTTTATTTTTTCCGACATTTAAAGCAAACGAACCAGAACTAGCTTTACCAGAATAAACCCGGAAATAAGTTAGGCGTCCAACAAATGGATCAGTAATAACTTTAAACGCTAAGGCCGAAAATGGTTCATCATCACTAGGATGACGTTCACTCGGTTCACCATTTAATAACGTACCTTTAATGGCGGGAATATCTAAGGGACTAGGTAAATAATCTACCATCGCATCAAGTAAAGCGATAACCCCTTTATTTTTATAAGCCGCGCCACACATGACTGGGAAAAATTCACCCGAACAGACACCCGCCCGTAAAGCGCGCTTAATCTCTATGACCGTTGGTTCTTCCCCTTCTAAAACTTTCATCATCAATTCTTCATCATAATCCGCAATTGCTTCTAGTAAAGCTTGCCGATACTTTTCCACTTGATCTTGTAGCTCCAGTGGAATTTCATTAGCAATTTTATCTTCTTTTGCTAAATCCGTTGGGAAAATATGAACTTTTCGTTCCACGATATCTACGATACCCGCAAAATCAGCTTCTGCCCCAATCGGGATTTGAATTGGTGCAGCTTTCGCTGCTAAACGCGTATCAATCGTTTTAACTGAAGCGAAAAAGTCAGCCCCAACTGCATCCATCTTATTAACAAACACTACGCGCGGTACACCATAAGTAGTCGCTTGACGCCAAACCGTTTCCGTTTGTGGTTCAACTCCCGTTTTAGCATCTAAAACGGTAACCGCCCCATCTAGGACCCGTAACGATCTTTCAACTTCGACCGTAAAATCGACGTGCCCCGGAGTATCAATGATATTTATCCGATGCCCTTTCCACTGAGCGGTAGTCGCAGCTGAAGTAATCGTAATTCCGCGTTCCTGTTCTTGCGCCATCCAGTCCATGGTAGCAGTACCGTCGTGGGTTTCACCGATCTTATGCGTGCGGCCAGTATAATACAATATCCGTTCCGTCGTCGTAGTTTTACCAGCGTCAATATGGGCCATAATTCCAATATTTCGCGTATTTTCCAGTGAAAATTCACGTGCCATAAATTAAATCTCCTTCTTGTTGGCCTACCAACGATAATGCGCAAACATCTTATTCGCTTCCGCCATTTTATGGATATCTTCGCGTTTTCTGACAGCTGCGCCAGTTCCATTCGCTGCATCCATAATTTCATTAGCTAACCGTTGTTCCATCGTTTTTTCATTTCTTAAACGAGCATAATTCACAATCCAACGTAAGCCTAACGCTAAACGTCTTTCTTGAGAAACCTCGATTGGTACTTGATAGTTAGAGCCCCCAACCCGGCGAGCTTTCAGTTCTAGCAAAGGCATAACGTTGCCTAGAGCTTGTTCAAATACTTCCATTGGTTGCTTATTAGTCTTGGCTTCAATCAAATCAAAGGCATCATATAAGATCCCTTGAGCTACACCTTTTTTTCCATCAACCATAATTTTATTGATTAAACGGGTAATTAATTTCGAATTGTAAAGCGGATCAACTAAGACATCCCGCTTAACAACATGTCCTTTTCTTGGCATGATTCAGTCTCCTTCTTCCTAGTTAGTTCGCTTCGCGAGGTTTCTTCGCTCCATAAAGTGAGCGACCTTGGCGTCGATTTTCTACTCCAGCACTGTCTAAGGTGCCCCGCACGATATGATAACGGACTCCAGGTAAGTCTTTTACCCGGCCCCCACGAATCAAGACCACACTGTGCTCTTGTAAGTTATGGCCAATTCCTGGAATATAAGCGTTAACTTCCATGCCATTACTAACCCGAATCCGCGCATATTTCCGTAATGCTGAGTTAGGTTTCTTGGGAGTCATGGTCCCTACCCGCGTACAAACACCGCGTTTTTGGGGTGAATTAGTCACGGTATATTTTTTCTTTAAGTTATTTATCCCCCGGTTTAAAGCCGGAACTTTAGTTTTTGATTCTTTATCTTTACGACCTTTACGAACCAATTGGTTAATTGTGGGCATATATTCTCCTCTCTTTGCACACACTTCCTGGTGTTCCTTAATGTTACTAAAGATAAGTTTCCCGTTGGAAACTTGTTAACATAAGCTTAATAATATTAGCTAAAAGCCAGCTAAATGTCAAGTCTATTAGCCAAACTTAACCTTAAAAAGCAATTTCAGCCAATTCAAAATAATCAATCAGGTATTGGGCTACTCCTTCAGCCTCATTACTAGTGGTCACAGCACTCGCTATTTCTTTTAATTCAGGCACTGCGTTACCCATCGCTACCCCAGTCCCAGCGGCTAAAAACATTGGAATATCGTTTTTCTCGTCCCCAAAAGCAATCATTGTCATTGGTGAAATCTTTAAATATTTTGCTAACGCTAAAATACCACTGCCTTTATCGATATTTTCAGCGGTAAATTCAACCGCAACGGGACCAGTCACATGACCATAATATTCGCCAATAATCGCTTTGTGTTTTAAAGCAATATAGCGATAATCAGCAGCGGCTAAAATCTTATTAATTGGAAAATCAATGGTTTGATAAAGATCAGGCGCAATCATTAGTTCGCGATTAGTTGTTTCAGCCTCATGTAAGGCCACGTCCATGGGCTGGTTTTCTCGGAAGTTAATCACTTTCGGTTGACCTTGCACATAAACATATGCGTCATGATGTACCACCGGTAGCACGTCAAAAGCCCTCAAATGCTTTAAAATCTGGCGGGCTAACGGATAACCAATCTTTTTTCCCACTAAAATTTCTTGGTTTAAACAGCGATAAACCGTCGCCCCGTTATTACCAATCAAATAGCCATCATACTCAGCTAGCGCTAAGGCTTCCACTAATGGTTGCATAAAAGTAATTGTCCGACCCGAAACCAAGACAATTCGAGCTAAACCTTGTTTTTGTAAATAATGTAAGACCGCTTTAGTTTTAGGCAATATCTCACGCTGTCCCGCTAATAAAGTTCCATCTAAATCTAATAAAATTGTTTTCATATAACCTGCTCTCTTTTAAACCATACCATGTCTATCGTACCACAAATAGCTCAGTTTAAAAGCTCAGTTAGCTTCAAAGTTCTAATTAGCTATCCGATGATGAGCAGTTGGTGAGTCCATAGTTAAGACTTTAAAAGTGTAACCATTCGCTTTGCCATATTTAATAATCTCGCCCAATGCTTCTACTGTCATCATTTTTGTATCATGCATTAAAACGATATTTGAACCATTTCGATTTAAGCCTTTTATGACATTTTTAACAATCTTTTCGCTAGTTGCTTTATTACTCGCATCACCACTAGAAACGTTCCAATCAAAATAAACAAAGCCGCGTTTTACGACATCCTTGGTTAAAAAGCTCATAATGCCTTTTTTGTAAGCCTTGCTAACTGTATTAGAACTACCGCCAGGAAACCGGATTAACTGCGAAGTTTGGCCCGTAATTTGTTTAACCCGAGCTTGAATCTTTGCTAAATCTTGATAATAATTATCGACTGAACTATAAACTTGGGCGTAGTTATGTGTCCAAGTATGTAAAGCAATCTGGTGTCCCGCTTGATATGCTTGCAAAATGATCGCATCTGGTCCTTTACCCGTCACAAAAAACGTAGCTTTGACTTGATATTGTTTTAAAATAGCTAAGATCTTAGGGGTAGTCGAACTATTTGGGCCATCATCAAACGTTAAATAAATAACACCTTTGGCAGGTTTTACGACAACTGGTTTGGGTTTAATCAAGACTAAAAAGCTGGCTTCAACCCCATTACCACTATGATCTTGCGCACTAACTAAGACTTTTACTTCACCAGCTTGGCTCGTATCAATCTTGGCGGGAGTAAAAGTAGGAGTTAACGCTCCATCAACATTATCCATGGCTAAAATATTTTCAGCTAGATCAACGACATCATTTACTTGGACAATGATATCTTTAACTCCCGAGATAACTGGTGGTGTCGTATCAATAATTTCTACGGCCATCAGATGTTCACTGACTTGACCAGCATTATCAATCATAATTGGGTAAGTAGCCGGTCCTAAGGTCAACGTATCGATCACAGGGAAAGTAACCGTCCCAACATAATCAGTAATGACATTATCCGCTTCAAACTCAAAAGTACTACCATACTCAATTTGATAAACTGCTTGAGTAAACTTGACTGAAGTTAAATTCGGATTGACTTTCTGACAACTGCTTAAGCTTAATAAACTGAAAATAATTAAATACCACTTTAAATTCCTTTTCATTAAGGCGCTCATGGTTGATACCTCGACTTTTCTTTCAGCTTAAATATAACCTATTTTTAAGTGATACGACAAGATAAAAAAACGAGCCGTAACTCGTCTCTTTTTATTCATGTGTTTTAACAATTTCTTCTAACGCAAACATCTCAGGGGGTAATTCTAACGCTGCTTCTAAATCTTCTAAGCGCTCTTCGCGTTCTTTTCTTAATTCTTCAGCTAGCTCTTTTATTTGCGTAGTAGTTTCACGTTCTTGATCACTACCAGTACCAGCTGGAATCATCTTACCGATAATTACGTTTTCTTTTAAGCCTAGTAAACGGTCAATCTTACCTTTGACTGCTGCATCCGTCAAGACTTTCGTTGTTTCTTGGAATGAAGCTGCTGATAAGAAAGAATCTGTTTCCACTGAAGCTTTCGAAATACCTAATAGATAAGGTCCAAACTTCGCGGGCTTTTTACCAGTTAGTAATAACTGGCGATTAATTTTCGTAATGTTAGGTAAGCTAATCGTCATACCAGCACTAATATCCGCTTCATTGGCTTCAATAATAATGACTTTTCGTAGCATCTGCCGAATTACGACTTCAATATGTTTATCTGAAATACCGATTCCTTGCGCATTATAGACTTTTTGAACTTCCTTCAAAATATATTTTTGAACTTCATAGACCCCAGCCACTTCTAGTAATTCTTTCGGGTTAACTTGACCTTCAGTCAATTTATCGCCCGCGGTTACCTTCGTTCCGATACTCATCCAATTCCGGATGGTATGGTTACGATCAATCTTATGTTCAATCTGTTCTTTTTCGTCACTGACAGTAATCGTGAAGCCGTTATTATTTTCATTCTCTTCAATCTTCGTAATTTCACCATCAATCTTACATAAGACCGCGGAATACTTTGGATTACGAGCTTCAAATAATTCTTCAACCCGTGGTAAACCTTGGGTAATATCACTACCACCAGCAACCCCACCAGTGTGGAAGTTCCGCATGGTTAACTGAGTACCAGGTTCACCAATCGATTGGGCAGCCATAATTCCGACAGCTTCGCCTACTTCGACGATACTACCAGTCGCCATATTTCGACCATAACATTTCTTACAAATGCCATAAGTTGATTCACAAGTAAAGGTATTGCGAATATATACCCCAGTAATTTTGGCATCGATGATTTCTTGCGCAATCGCTTCATTAATGAATTCACCCGCTCCAACTAGTACTTCACCAGTCGTGGGATGAATGACTTCTTCTTGAGAAAAGCGACCAACAATCCGTTCAAAGAGACTTTCAATCACGGTATTTTCTTTGCGATCCATTAAGGCTTCAACGTAATAGCCACGGTCAGTACCACAATCTTCTTCAACGATAATCACATCTTGGGCGACATCGACTAAGCGACGGGTTAAATAACCAGATTCAGCGGTTTTTAACGCCGTATCGGTTAACCCTTTTCGCACCCCGTGGGTCGAAATAAAGAACTCTGATACGTTTAATCCTTCTTTAAATGAAGAATAAATTGGAACTTCAATAATTGAAGATTGGTATTCTTTATTCGATTTTGATTGAGTTGGTTTACCCATTAATCCCCGCATCCCAGCTAACTGAGTTAAGTTACTGATATTACCACGGGCGCCCGAAACTGCCATCATATTTATTGGATTTTTCCGGGGGAGGTTTTCCATTAATTCTTTCGCGATTGAGTCTTTAATATCATCCCATAATTTAGTTAAATGATATTCCCATTCACGGGTGGTTAATTTACCACGACGATATAAGCGGTTTAAAGTTGCAGCCCGCTCTTTACCTTCTTTAACATATTCTTCTTTTCGTGGAGCTACGATAATATCCGATAAGGAAACCGTCATACCAGCAACCGTTGAATATTTAAAGCCCATATCTTTAATACTATCTAAGATTTCCGCTGTTTTTTCTAACGTACAGCGTTTAAAAATCTCACCAATAATTTTACCTAAATGACCTTTTTTAAATTCTTCATTCACCGGGACTGTTTTAAAATGTTCTTTTAAATTCACCGTCGTAGCGACGAAATTATTATCGGGTGTTTTGATTAAACTAGCATCCGTCACGGTATTCAGATAAGGGAAGTCCGTTGGTAATTTATCGTTAAAAATTAACTTCCCGACGGTCGTAATTAAGATCTTTTGGTTTTGTTGCTTACTAAAGCCTTGTTTCCGCAAGGAACTAGCTTTCACTCCAATCCGCGTATGTAAGTGAATTTGATGATTTTCATAAGCACTTAAAGCTTCATGGAAATCTTTATAAATATTACCTTCATTACGACCATAACGTTCCCAAGTTTCCGCTTGTTGAATTTCACCAATGTCGCGTAAAGCTTGCGCTTTTTCCATAAATTCAGCACTAGTTTCTTCCATATTTAAATAGAAGTTACCCAAGACCATATCTTGGGATGGGGTAACAATCGGCTTACCATCTTTTGGTCCTAAAATGTTCTTTGAACCTAACATTAAGATTTCAGCTTCAGCTTGAGCCATTTCTGATAATGGTACGTGCATGGCCATTTGGTCTCCGTCAAAGTCCGCGTTAAAAGCTGGCGTCACTAATGGGTGCAAGCGGATGGCACGCCCTTCGACTAGTTTTGGCTTAAAGGCTTGGATTCCTAAACGGTGTAACGTTGGTGCCCGATTTAACAAGACTGGATGTTCACGAATCACTTGTTCGACAATATCCCAAACCGCGGGATCAGACTTATCAATTAATTTTTCCGCATTTTTGGGGTTATTAGCTAATTGTTGGTTTACAATTTCATTAATCACAAATGGCTTAAATAATTGTAAAGCCATTTCCTTCGGAATACCACATTCAAACATTTTTAAATCTGGTCCAACGGCGATGACACTTCGTCCGGAATAGTCGACCCGTTTCCCGAGTAAGTTCTGACGGAAACGACCATGTTTTCCTTTTAAGCTATGGGATAATGATTTTAAGGCCCGACCGCCAGCGCCCGTAATTGGTTTGGAACGCCGACCATTATCAATTAAAGCATCAACTGCTTCTTGTAACATCCGCTTTTCGTTTTGGACAATAATCGCAGGTGTGCCTAATTCTAAGAGTTTCTTTAACCGGTTATTACGAGTAATTACTCTCCGATATAAATCATTTAAATCACTCGTTGCGAACCGACCACCATCGAGTTGTAACATTGGTCTTAAATCTGGTGGAATCACCGGTAAAACAGTTAAGACCATCCACTCCGGCTTATTACCCGAAGTAATAAAGGCTTGAATCGTTTCTAAACGACGTAATAATTTCCGGCGTTTATCACCCGTTGCTCCCTCTAAATCAGTCTTAATTAATTCAGCTTCTTTCGTTAAATCAGCTTCTTCTAATAATGTTTTAACGGCTTCAGTTCCGGTTTGGGCCACGAAGCTATTAGCGCCATATTCAATTGAATAACGACGATATTCACGTTCGGAAATTACTTGTTTATAAAGTAATGGGGTATCTTTGGGATCAGTTACTACCCAAGAGACAAAATATACTATTTCTTCTAAAGCTTTTGGCGTAATATTTAAAAGTAAACTCATGCGGGAAGGAATACCACGTAAATACCAAATATGTGCGACCGGAGCAGCTAAGGCAATATGCCCCATCCGTTCTCTCCGTACGCTTGATTTAGTAATTTCTACCCCACACTTATCACAAATCACACCTTTATAGCGGACTTTCTTATATTTACCGCAAGAACATTCCCAGTCTTTTGAGGGACCGAAAATCCGTTCACAGAATAACCCATCTCTTTCGGGCTTTTGGGAACGATAATTAATCGTTTCGGCTTTTTTAACTTCACCATGCGACCATTCTAAAATCCGTTCAGGTGAGGCCAAACTAATTTGAATGGCTGAAAATTTATTCGTACTCATGCTAACCCCCTTACTATTGGTCGTCCACACCGCTAATGGCGGCTTCTGGAATCTCATCTGGATCTGCTAACTGATACTCTTCATAAAGACTTTCTTCAATCACCAGTTCTTCTTCTGGTTTGGTTTCTTCAGTCTTAGTTAAATCGATTTCAGCATCAAACTCATCAAGCATCTTAATATCTAACGCTAACGCTTGTAATTCATGTTTTAAAACTCTAAATGATTCTGGTGTACCCGGATCAGGTATTTTCTTGCCTTTAATAATCGCTTCATATGTTTTGGTGCGACCAGTAATATCATCTGATTTCAAGGTTAAAATTTCTTGTAATGTATAGGCGGCCCCGAAGGCTTCTAAAGCCCAGACTTCCATTTCCCCAAAGCGTTGACCACCATTTTGAGCTTTACCACCTAATGGTTGTTGGGTAACTAAAGAATAAGGACCAATCGCCCGCGCATGTAATTTATCATCCACCATGTGCGATAATTTAATCATGTACATCGAACCCACCGTAATTCTTTCATCAAATGGTTCACCGGTTCGACCATCGTAAACCACTTGTTTACCATCAGCGGGCATCTTAGCTTCGGCCATAATCGCATTTAATTCATCAACATTAATTCCATCAAAGACGGGAGTCGAGAATTTCACGCCTAATTGTTGGGCCGCATAACCTAAATGTAATTCTAAGACTTGACCAATGTTCATCCGTGAAGGAACCCCTAATGGATTTAACATAATGTCAATTGGAGTACCATCTGGTAAATAAGGCATATCTTCGATCGGTAAGATTTTAGAAATAACCCCTTTATTACCATGGCGACCCGCCATCTTATCCCCTTCGGAAATCTTCCGTTTTTGGACAATATATACTTTAACGACTTCTTCTACCCCCGGTGGTAAATCAAACCCTTCCGAGCGTTTAAAGAATCTGACCATCTGAACAATTCCCGCGCCACCATGGGGGACCTTTAGGGAATTATCTCTCACTTCACGCGATTTCTCGCCGAAGATGGCTAATAATAATTTTTCTTCCGGTGAAACTTCACTTTGACCTTTTGGTGTCACTTTACCGACCAAAATATCACCTTCTTTAACTTCCGCCCCTATGCGCACAATCCCGCGGCCATCTAAGTGCCGGCAGGCTGATTCAGGAACATTTGGAATATCCCGGGTGATTTCTTCTGGTCCAAGTTTGGTTTCGCGCACTTCAATATCATATTCTTCAATGTGAATAGAAGTATAAACATCGTCTTTAACTAACCGTTCCGACATGATAATTGCATCTTCATAGTTATAGCCATACCAAGTCATAAAGGCGACTGTCACGTTTTGGCCTAAGGCTAACTCACCATTTTCCATCGATGGGCCATCCGCTAAAATATCGCCCCGTTCAATCTTTTCACCCCGACTAACAACTGGGTGTTGGGTAATACAAGTTCCGGAGTTCGATCGCCGGAATTTATCTAAACGATAAACGCGTTCACCGGCTTGTTCGCTCACGACAATTTGATGACCATCCACATAGGTGACCATCCCACCAGCGACCGCTACCACGCCACTACCCGAGTCTTTCGCCACGGCGTATTCAATCCCAGTGCCAACATCAGGTGAAGCTGGTTTTAATAACGGGACTGCTTGTCGTTGCATGTTCGCACCCATTAAAGCGCGCGAGGCATCATCATTTTCCAAAAATGGAATACAAGCTGTCGCGATTGAGACGATTTGTTTGGGTGAAACGTCAGCTAATTCGACTTCTTCGCGTTTGACTAATAAAGTATCGCCATCTTTCCGGGCTACGACTTCTTCATTCACAATTTTACTATCGATTACTTCGTTAGCTTGCACAATCACATAACCAATCTCTTCATTGGCAGACAGATAAACTACATCTTCACTGACGATACCTTCTTTGACTAACCGATAAGGGGTTTGGATAAAACCATATTCATTAACTTTACCGTAAGTCGTTAAATTGGAAATCAAACCAATGTTCGGACCTTCTGGTGTTTCAATCGGACAAATTCTTCCATAGTGGGAAGTATGAACGTCACGCACTTCAAAGCCCGCCCGTTCTCTAGTTAAGCCACCTGGACCTAAAGCTGAAATCCGACGCTTATTAGTTAATTCCGCTAAAGGATTAGTTTGGTCCATGAATTGCGATAATTGTGAGGATGAGAAGAATTCTTTCACCGCTGCCGTTAAAGGCCGAATATTCGTTAAATTCTTGGGAGTTAAACTTGAACTATCCGCGATTGACATCCGTTCCTTGACGACCCGTTCCATCCGCGATAAACCAATTCTAAATTGATTTTGAATTAACTCACCGGAACTGCGAATCCGACGATTACCTAATTGGTCAATATCATCCACACTACCAACATCATCTGTCATGTTTAATTGATAAGATAAAAAGGCATAAATATCCGACATAATAATCGTCTTTTTACTAGTAAATGGATCATTACCAATAATTTTAACAATTTGTTCAGTTTCCGAGTTCGCTTTAATTTCAATCACTTGCACCGCGGCCCCAATTAACCAAACAGTCAAATCAGTCTGAGCAGTCGCAGCAATAATAGCAGCTTCTTGGGCTTCAGTTAAACGATAAACATCAGTCCGTGGGACATAACGACCTAAGACTAATTCATCATTCGCCATTAAATCTTGACCATCACTGATCAAGCGACCAAAGGCATATAAGCGCCGACCATAATCTAACACTGCGTTCACGTTTTCAGCTGTTAATTTTATAGCTTGAGCCATAATTCCGGCATAAATATCAACTTCAGCGTGTTCTTTTTTCAGCGTTGCTACATCAGTTGCGGTTAAAACTGTTCCCGCAAAGTAATAATTATTTTTAAGTTCCACATCACTAGCTAAAACCCGACCAACCGCGAAATGTTCATTCAGGTTAATCGTAACGGTATCTGGATGGGAGAATAAGTGGTTAAAAGGATAAGCTTGACAAGCTACTCCTTGGTTAAAAATTGCTTTAACACTATCCCGTTGTTTCCGATTAATTAAAGTACCCGCAGAAAACTTAACGTTACCTTGTAAATCGCTTAAATCATTAACCAAATGATTACCAATTAACCGATTCACTACCGATAATTTATCTTGTAATTTATAACGACCTGCCTTAGTTAAATCATAACGGCGTTGATCAAAAAACTTACTATTAACCACGCTTAAAGAACCATCCAGTGTCGGAACTTCATCAGCTCGTTGGTTTTCATATAACGTTAATAATGCTTCATGTTCAGAAGAAATCTTATCACTCATCAAAGTGTTAACTAAATCTTCATAATGACCAAAAATACTGGTATACAATAAAATATATTGATTCAAAAATTCGCGTTCTTCACCTGCAACTAATAAATCTTCATATAAAGGTAAATTTAAACTTTGTAAGAAGGTCTTTAAACCATCCACGTCAAAACCATCACCATGACGTTCAGTATTAAACGCTAATCCTAATGCCTTAAATAAAACGGTCGCTAGAATCTTCCGTTTCCGGTCGACACTGACATTAATCACTCGGCCACTAGCTAAGCGCTTAACATCCGTAATAAAATCTAACCAAGTACCACGACTTGGAATTAATTCAGCTAAAAAGATTTCATCGCCAGTGCGATCATCCACTGTATTAGCAAAATAAGCGCCGGGAGAACGAACAATTTGCGAAACAATTACTCGTTCCGCACCATTAATAATAAATGTTCCGGTATCCGTCATTAACGGTGTATCACCCAGGAACACCTCTTCTCTTTTCGTAATCACTTCACCGGTATCTTTATCTTCAATCGCTAATTCCATGATACCTTTTAATGGAGCTGCAAAACTCGCTTCCCGAATCTTACATTCCTCAGCTGAATATTTTGGTTCACCAAACTCATAACCAAGAAAGCTTAAAGTAATCGTATTATTATAGTTTTTTATTGGGTATATTTCATCAAAAACTTCTTTAATTCCTTCTTCTTTAAACCAATTAAATGAATTGGTTTGAATCTCAACTAAATTGGGTAATTCTAATGATCCACTGACCTTAGAATAATCGCGCCTTGTAACTTTTTTACCATACTTAACTAATTGATATGCTTGATTTTTTGCCATCTATCTTTATCTCCTCACTTATCAATTTACTGCTCATAACGTCCAAAAAGGGCACAAAACCCCATAATAAATCCTACTATTATACAATTTATAATAATACCAAAACTTTAGCTCATTGTCAAATTTACTTATAAGCCACAAAAACCCAAAATCCTTTACTTTTAGCTTTGACTACTACTTCAGGGAAATATTGCTGCAATTCTTTAATCGCACTAAGCGCGCCCTGATCTTTCCGCATCACCACATACAAACCACCCGTCGGAGTTAGCGCTTGATAAGCGGTTTGAAACATCGAATAAATCGTATTTTTCCCAGCGCGAATTGGTGGATTTAACGCAATCGTCTGCATCGTATTTTCCCCAACTAACGCTTGACTCACCGTCAGTTTTATTTGATTGCGTAAAGCGTTTTCTTGGGTTAAAGCTAACGCCCGCGTGACTACATCTACCGCGAAGACGTTAATCGGATATAGCTTAGCTAAGACAATTCCAATCACACCGTAACCACAGCCATAATCACAAAAATTACCCCTTAAGGGTGTTTGGGCTAAGGTTTCCAACAACAATCGACTACCATAGTCGATCTTGTCCTTCGCAAAAACACCTGCATCACTGATGAAACTAAATTCACGGCCGAAAAACCGGAAAGTGATTTCTTTCCGGTCATTCTTTAGTGTTTCATCGTTCACAAAATAATGCTTCAATGACCTTTTCCCCCTAATGGGATAAAGTTAATAAATTGATTACTTAACCTCAACAGTAGCGCCAGCTTCAATTAATTTAGCTTTAATTTCTTCAGCTTCTTCTGGCTTAATGTTTTCTTTGACGATGGCTGGAGTGGCATCAACGATACCTTTGGCTTCAACTAAACCAAGTCCAGTAACTTCGCGAACTACTTTAATTACGGCTACTTTTGAACCACCGACTTCAGTAATTCTAACCGTTACTTCAGTTGGTCCTTCATTTTCAACTTCTTCACTAGCAGCTGGTGCCATTGCCACCGGAGCCGCAGCTGTTACTCCAAATTCTTCTTCAATTGCTTTAACTAAGTCATTAATTTCTAAGATTGTCATCTCTTTAAGCGATGCAATCAAATCTGTTGCGCTAATCTTCGCCATTTTATTCTCCTTTTTAATTTTGTTCTACTTGATCGGCTACTGCTTGTAAGACACAAGCCATACTCCGGATCGGTGCTTGTAAACAACTTAATAACATGGAAATCATGCCATCTTTATTTGGTAATTTAGCCAATTGGGCAATTTCTTCCGCATTAACTACTTTACCATCAACTACTCCGGCTTTTAAAATCAGTTTACGGTGCTTTTTAGCAAATTCAGCTAAAACCCGACTTGGGGCTACAGCATCAGCACTAAAAGCAAAGGCATTAGGACCAGTTAGATCTGTAGTTAATTGATCATAACCTAATTTTTTCGCTGCAAATTGCACTAATGAGTTTTTATAAACTTTAAATTCAATCTCTTCAGCTCGTAGTCGGCGTCTTAACTCAGTAATCTCAGCCACTGACAAACCCCGATATTCGACTATCACGCTGGAAGCAGCATTTTTCATCTGTTCAGCAATAACTTCGACTTGTTGTTTTTTATTCGCTAAACTGGTTTCGCTCATAAATCATCATCCTTTCTAATCCAAATAACCTAAATAAATAACTCGTACCACCTAGTACGAGTTAAAAGAATTGTTGGGATTCTTTACCTCGGCAACGAATTAAGCCAAAATGGCAGTTGCTGTCTAGGGTATTTTGATAACGTATTTATTCTAACGGGTGAAACTTAATTTGTCAACCTAGTCAATGGCTAACCGTAAACCTGGCCCCATGGTCGTCGATAAGACAACTTTTCGCATATAAGCACCTTTAACGGCAGCGGGACGAGCTTTTAAAATCACATCGTAAATTGATTTAAAGTTAGCTAGCAAAGCATCATCAGAAAATGATGTCTTACCAATTAACACATTAATATTTCCTTCTTTATCGACACGGTATTCCACTTTACCTTTTTTAATTTCAGCTAGTGCCTTCGCCACATCAGTTGTGACTGTCCCAGTTTTAGGATTAGGCATTAAACCTTTTGGACCCAGTAATTTACCTAATTTACCTAGCTCACCCATCATATCTGGGGTCGCTACGATAATATCAAAGTCAAACCAACCTTTTTGGATGTCTTCTAACATCTCTTTACCACCCACGAAATCAGCTCCCGCTTCTTTCGCTTCTTGCTCTTTTGCACCTTGCGTAATAACTAAAACACGTTGGGTTTTCCCCGTACCATGTGGTAATACTAAGGCGCCGCGAATCTGTTGGTCAGCGTGACGTGGATCTACATTTAAATTAAATGATACTTCGACACTCGCATCAAACTTTACATAACTTGTTTCTTTGGCTAAAGTAATAGCTTCTTCAATCGCATAAGCTTTATTTTTATCCACTAAAGCCGCTTTATTTAAATAATTCTTGCCATGTTTAGCCATGATTAATTACCTTCCTCTTTAATAACGATTCCCATATTTTGGGCAGTACCAGCAATAATTTTCATCGCAGCTTCAACATCATTAGCATTTAAGTCTGGCATTTTATACTCAGCAATTTCTTTTAACTGAGCAGTCGTAATCGTAGCGACTTTTTCAGCTTGCGGAATGGCTGAACCTTTATCAATCTTCGCCGCTTTTTTTAACATAGTCGCAGCTGGTGTCGTCTTTAGTTCAAAATCAAAAGTTTTGTCATCATAAACTTTTACAACTACCGGAACAATATCGCCAGCCCGATCTTTAGAGGCGTCATTAAACGCCGAACAGAATTGTGGCATGTTAATACCAATTCCCGCTAAAGCTGGACCAGGTCGAGCTCCACCAGCTGGAAATTGTAACTTAGCAATTCTTGCAACTTTTTTACTCATACATTCTCCTTCTTTCTTTGTGAATGCCGTGGTTCATGAATGGTTGCACATTCTCCCACGCCAATTTGCTTTAACAGCTCAATAATCATAGCGAAACTAACTCTAATTGTCAAGTTAGAGCTTGTAGCCTTCTTAATCACCTAAGACGGGACTATGCCTTTGATAACGATAAATAACCCCTGCAAATAAGAGACTAGAAGCATAAAGTAAAAAGAAAGCCAACTCTAAACGCCAACTTAACCAAACTAGTTGACTACTAAGAATCACGATGAAAAACCCCAAGACCCGACCCGCGCCAATCATCAGTTCACGGGTGGCCGTCCGGCCAATCACGTTTTCTGTTTCCAAATATTGACTTATTGTCCCCATCGCTAAAATCGAGAAACCATTTAAACAAAATGGGACCGCTAAACTATGCAAGACTCCATAAGTCAGTACACCACTAAAAGTTGGCCAGAAAATCAAACATAAACCACTAAGAAAGATGCCAACACTACCAAACATCAATAAATAACGATAATTATGATGATTAATCAACCGGCTAGATAAATATTGACTTAAAGTAGCGAGTAAAGCAAAGATACTTAAGACTTGACCATAAAGACTTCCATCCGCTAAAATCGAATAAATTAATAAACCCGCTAGCGCAATCGATGCGGCATCACGAATCCCCAAAACAAATTGCGCTAAAACTACTTGGCGCCAAGCAAAGTCTGTTTTAAGGCTTTTAAGATTAGCCCAAACGCTAAAGGGTTGGCCACTGGCTTTAGCTGCTAAAAAAGTTGCTAAGATGGCCGTTAAAATAAACAGTCCAACTGCACTGATAAAAATAAGCAAGTAACCTTGATGTTCTAATTTAACCACTTTTAAAATCAAGGAAGAAAGTAATGGCGCAATAATCGTCACCATATTGGATAACGAACCATTTAAGCCAATAAAACGCCAGCGGGATTGATAACTGGTTAATAATTGAATCATGGTATTAACTGAAATCCAAAAGAAGCCTTCACCAAAGCCCCAGATGGCCCCAATCAAATAAACTAACTGATATTGTTCACTTAAATAATCACTAACTAATAATAAGGTGATAACTGCTAAAATAATAAAAATTAAACCCGCTAATAAGATATTTGAGAATTTAACCTTAACCGATAACTTAGCCGCGATTAAAGCACCTAAAGCTAAAACTCCATAACGAATCAAAGCATAAATGCTCATAATAATTAAGGACTTAGTATAAGTTAATAAATAGACATTAGCAAACGTACTCACCATCGTGGCGGCTAAAGTATAAATCGCAATTACCGCGATTAGGATCTTCTCAGCTTTACTTAACATAGGTTGTTTTAAAAAAAGAGGTTTCCCTCTTTAAATCTCATCTTTGGCTAAATCCATAAAAGCAATTTCGGTAGGAGTTTCCCGGCCAAACAAATTAATTAAGACCACCGCTGTCTGCGCGTCATGATCAAGATTTTCCACGACCCCAATTAATGAAGAAAATGGTCCATTTAAAATCCGAACATTATCGCCAACTTGAAAGTCAACCACGATTTTAGTATCACTTAAACCAACCCGCCGTAAGATAGCTTCAATCTCTTCGGCTGATACCGGAAAAGGTTTCGCTCCACCACCGCTAGATCCAATAAAGCCCGTTACACCTGGCGTATTTCTGACAATATACCAAGCCTCATCCGTCATAATCATTTCCACAAATAAATACCCGGGAAATAAATTCTTCATCTTAATGGATTTCTTACCATTTTTATATTCGACTTCTTCTTCTTCCGCCACGAGAATCTGAAAGAGATTGTCTTCAATCCCCATAGTTTCAACCCGTTTTTCTAGGTTTTCTTTAACTCGATTTTCATGACCGGCGTACGTATTAACGACGTACCACTGTTTTTCTTCCATTAACCAATTACTCCTAAGATCCGTAAAAAGGCCAAGACTAAACCTGAGGTTATTTCAAAAAATAACGCGAATAAACCAATAAACACCAAAACTGTCGCAATATCCTTTAACATGTCTTGGCGATTGGGCCAACGTGTTTTCTTTAACTCTTGCATAATACCCGGTATACTAAACCACTTCATCTTTTAACCCCCTATTTCGTCTCTTTATGTAAAGTATGCTTACCACAGCGCTTACAATACTTGCGAATTTCCAGCCTTTTTATTTGGGCTGACCGATTTCGATAAGTGACATAATTCCGTGATAAACACACTTCACAAGTCAAAATCACTTTCTGGCTTTTTGTCGTCACGAAAACATCACCTCTTTGCTAACATACTTTAACATAACCCCCAGAGCTAGTCAATTATAAATATATATCCGATTTTTAATCTTTTGGATGGTGTTATCAATATACTTAATCCCACAACCCATCAAATCTGCGATTTCTTGATAAGTATAGCCCCGTAATTTTAGGATTAAGATTGATTTTTCTAAGTCATTAATAACCTCAGAGGCTAACAATCGTTTCAATTGACCATCGTATTGTTGAAAAATCGAAGATTTGGTGTATTTATCAACGGAAATCACATCTTTTAAATAAAGGTTTTCATCTTCAGAAATACAACTGTCTAATGATAAACTTTGATAAAATTGCCGAGTTGATAAACTGTTTAGTTTCCGTAAACTAGTTTTAATTTGTCGTTCAATACATAATGACACAAAACTATAAAATGGGGCTTCAATATCATCACGAAAGGCTCCTACTGCTTCATATAAAGAAATCATGCCTTCCTGAAATAAATCATTCTTATCGACTCCACGCGGTTGATAGCGCGCTAAGGCTTGATTGATCAGCTTCCAAATTAATCGCTGATACTTAACTAAGAGCCAGTTTAAAGCCAATTCATCATTTTGTCGAATCATGTATAAAAGTTCATAATCATTTAAAGATAAATACAAGTTATCACCTTTCTTTCAAGGGATAGCGTTGATTGCTAATTTCATACAGTAAGATACCACTGGCTACCGCCGCATTTAAAGAACTCAATTTTCCCAACATTGGTATTTTAATTAGATAATCACAGTTTTCTTTCACCAAGCGTGAAATACCTTTTTCTTCACTACCGATAATTAAAACAACTGGTAAGCGGTAATCCACTGCTCGATAATCTTGCGCTTCGTCAACCGCTGTCCCGATGATCCAAAACCCTGCCTGTTTTAACGTTTTGATGGCTTGGACTAAATTGACGACTTCAATGACTTTTACTGTTTCTAACGCTCCCGCTGCTACTTTCGCCACACTCGAAGTGACTGAGACACTCCGATTTTTACTAATAATGACTGCCGCAACCCCCGTCGCATCAGCACTCCGTAAAATCGCACCTAAGTTATGGGGATCGGTCAAACTATCTAGCATGACGATGGTAGGCCAAGGTTGGTTGGTTAGTTCTTTTAAAACTGCCTCTAAGGAATAAGTTTGAAACTGCTCAATTTCGGCGATTAACCCTTGATGGACACCAGCCACTAAATTATTTAAAAAGGCCTTATCCACCAATTGATATTTAATTGAATAGGTTTTCACCAGCCTTTCTAGTGCTAGATTATTTTTTAACACATATAAATTAGTAATCGGATTCCCTGCTTTTAAACGCGCTAAGACAGCGTTTTTCCCGTAAATATATTGTGCCATAAATTCTCCTTAAAGTTGTCTCAAGTTTGTCTCAAAAATTTTCCACAAATTCGACTAATAATGTGAATAGTTCCGCTAAACGTGTTTGATTATCAGTTAAATACCAGTAACCCCATAAAGCTTCTAAACCACTAGCTTGGCGATAAGTCACCACATCCGTATTTTTGGGGCTAGATTCCACCTTGAAATTGCGACCCCGACGATAAATCGTTAATTCAGTCTCAGTTAAATAACTTTGTTCAAGTAAATAAAACATAAATTGGGCTTGAGTTTTTGCACAAACAAATTCAACACTCATCTTTTGTAATACTTTGGCTTGATTGATACCTTGCTTTACTAAATAAGTGCGTACTTGCAAACTTAAAATAGCATCCCCAACAAAAGCCAACATATTACCCGTCATTTGTTCAATCTTCATTAGAGTAAGCCTTGTTCCATTAAGCGCGTTCGATAGACATCAGCTTGTTGATAATCCTTTTGTTTTTTAGCTTGTTCCCAAGCTTGAAATAAAACTAAATCTGCCTCGGTTAATTTTCTTGGTTCAAGCTTAATACCTAAAATTGCTAAAGCAGCTTGTAAACTGAGATATAACGCTGCTAGCCGGTTATAATCTAGCGGTGTTTTTCTTAACTCACGGTTTAATTCTTTAATCAAATCATAAATCACACTATAAGCGTTCGGCGTGTTTAAATCATTGAGTAAAGTCGCTAAAAAACGTTCATCAAAACTAGCATCAGTCACCCCGTTAAGTGGTAAACCAGCTCGTTGAAAGGCACTCCCGATTTGATCAATGACCTGCGTCAATTTACTAATATCATTTTTAGCTAAAGCTAAGGTATCCGTATTATATTTTAAAGTATCCCGATAATGAGCTGATAATAATAACCACCGGGCTACATTACTGCCTTCAGCACTTACTACATCCTTGGCTAACACAATATTTCCAAGCGACTTACTCATCTTGGCATCATTAATACTAACCATACCATTATGAATCCAATAATTTGCTAAACCAGAATGATCAACCGCTAAAGCTTGAGCTCGTTCATTTTCATGATGAGGGAAACGCAAATCACTGCCACCACCATGAATATCAATTTTTGATTGGTGAAATTCTTGATTAATCATGACGACACATTCAGTATGCCAGCCTGGTCGCCCGTTTGACCACGGTGATGGCCAACTAATCCCTTCAGTGGTTTGCTTCCATAAAGTAAAGTCTAACGGGTTCTCTTTTTTTAGATTCTCATCAACCCGCGCTCCACTTAGTAATTCTTGCGTATTTTGTTTAGATAGCTCGCCATATTCAGTGATTTTACTAACCCGAAAATAAACATCACCCGCAACTTCATAAGCAAAGCCCTGTTTAATTAAGTTTGCGATAAATTCAATAATTGGCGTGATGGCTTCGGTTACTGCCGGTGAAGCTGCTAAGGGTAATGCTTGGAGCTGTTGGCGTAATTTTTCATAAGCTAAGGTATATTTTTTAGCTAGTTCAGTTTCAGAGATACCCAGTTTAATAGCTTGAGCAATAATTTTATCATCTACGTCAGTAATATTTGAAACGTATTTAACTTGATATCCTTGGGTTTCAAAGACGCGTCTTAATAAATCAAAAACCACAATTGGACGAGCATTGCCAATGTGAGCATCATTATAGACAGTTGGTCCACACACATACATACTAACGTGTCCAGCTTTAAGTGGAATAAACTTCTCTATTTTATTGGTTAAACTATTATATAATCGCATTGAAATTCCCCTTACCATTTAGTAAATTATAACATAAAAAATTGGCACAAAAAAAGATGCTTGGCACCAAGCATCTTTTAAGTTTTAAAATTAGTTTAGATCTTGCCAGCGAAGTATTTGATTGTTCTAACCATGTTAGAAACATAAGATACTTCATTATCATACCAAGCAGCTGTCTTGACGATTTGTTGATCACCAACCGTTAAGACTTTAGTTTGCGTAGCATCAAATAACGAACCATATGTACAACCAATCACATCAGAAGAAACAATTTCATCTTCAGTATAACCAAAAGCCACATTGCTAGCGGCTTTCATAGCGGCGTTAATAGCTTCCACCGTCGCTGGTTTTTCTAAGATTGTAACTAGCTCAGTAATTGAACCAGTAATAACTGGTACCCGTTGGGCTCCCCCGTCTAGTTTACCTTGTAATTCAGGGATAACTAAACCAATCGCTTTAGCAGCTCCAGTTGAGTTAGGAACGATATTAGCAGCAGCAGCCCGACCACGACGTAAGTTTTTATGTGGGCCATCTAGGGTAGCTTGGTCATTAGTATAAGCATGGATAGTAGTCATCATGCCTTGTTTAATTCCAAAGGTATCGTTTAACACTTTAGCCATTGGAGCTAAGCAGTTTGTCGTACAAGAAGCAGCGGAAATAACTGTTTCACTACCATCAAGCACATCATGGTTAACGTTGTAAACAATCGTTTTCATCTCATCAGCTCCAGGAGCAGAGATAACTACCTTCCGAGCGCCAGCTTTGACGTGTAAGCCAGCTTTTTCAACTGATCTAAAAACACCCGTACATTCAAGTACCACGTCAACGTTATATTCTTTCCATGGTAATTGTGCTGGATCTTTTTCTGCAAAAACCTTAAATTCTTTACTACCAACCTTGATACTGTTGTCAGTATGTGATACTTCATCTGCCCGCCAGCTACCTTGAGCTGAGTCATATTTTAATAAATATGCTAGCGTTTTCGCGTCAGTTAAATCATTAATAGCCACGATTTCAAATTCAGGGCTATCAACCATTTGGCGAAAAGCTAAGCGGCCAATCCGGCCAAATCCATTAATTGCAACCTTTACTGCCATTTAAAAATCCTCCTTTTTTCCACAGTAATTATAACCAAATTAACAAACACTGTCAATTGTGATTTTTTTATCAATCACCAATACTGATTAATAAATAACGGCAAACCACTTACCTGTAAAGCAGCGCTAATATCACTAACGTCTGTCTCATACAACCGATTAAACAACGTTGCATCATTTAACCGCGCTTGCATAAAACAGGTAGTTTCCTTGGTATGTTTAGGAAAGATTGATTGCCAATCTTCCGCCGCGGAAACAGCTACTAACAGCTTATTATTCCTTTGAAATAAGGAACTTAGCAGATTAAAGAGCGCCTGCTTACTTAAGTATATCACTTCACTTATTTTTATGTGCGAAAGATACTCATAAAAAATCACGTAGCCATAAGCGATTCCATTGTCACGATAAACCAATAACTTCGCTTGTTCACTCGCTAACTCTTGTAAATATAAATTAAAATCCGCCACACTGCGGGTGTAATAACCGGTAAAGCGCGAAGTAAATAGTTCATAAAGTTTTACTAATTCTAACGTTTCAAAGTTTTTATCAATATTCACGGCGGGCGCTAACTTAACTTCATCCCGATAAAGTGTATAGTGATTTTTATAATAAGCATTTTTAAAGCCATAATGACGATATAAATTTTCATCATAAGCTTGAATTAAAGTAATTAATTCTTGATGCGACAATTCATCCAAAACAGTTTTCAATAAGCGTTGCATATAACCTTGGCGCCGATAGGCTTCTAAAGTATAAACACCGCTAATTAAAGACACTTCAATTAAACGATGATGTAAATTAAGTTGATGCTTATGCGCCATTAAAGCACTAACAATCTGTTGGTCCTTTTTAATGAGAAAACAATTTTCTGGTTGAAAAATCTGCTTAAAATAAAAATCAATTGAACCACCATCATCAAAAGCAAAAATTCGTTTATAAGCTTGGTAGATCTCAGCTTGATCAGCAGCGCTAGCTTTAACAATCATGGCCACTACCATTACATAAACGATACTTTGTAATCAAATACGCTGGATAATACGATAGTTTAGATTGACGAATATTTAATTTTCCCATGTCATCCTCACGATTAACATATAAGGTATCTTGAAATTCGTGCAACAAGAATTCTTGCGCAATGGCTTGATATAAACCTCGGATACTTTCATCCGCTTTTTCAACATTAATCTGACACATTCGCTTAGTTAGCTGACTACCCAAAGTAAAGGCTTTAACTTGACCATCAATCCGAATTAGACCACCCTTAATCGGCAGTTTATCGTAAATAGTAAACAAATTACGAATGCCTAATAATTCAGCTTGTAAAAACTCATCTTCATCGGTGGTTTTCCAAGTACTTAAAAACTCTAAACATTCTGCTTGGTTCGCATCATTAATTGGTTCATAAACAAAGCGATCACCATATTCAGCATAAAAAGCATTTAAATGATTGCGTTTTTTCTGTAGTTTTTTACCACCATAAGTTTGAAACTTTTCCGTTAAATAAACATAATCCGCTGGATCACGAAACTCTTTTGGTGCATAGTCCAAAAAAGCTGGGGCAATTTGTTTAATGACTGGTTCGATATAGCTACTTAAGACAAATGGCATTTGGTAGTAATCAAAAATAGCTTTAGCACATTTTACCGCCGGAATTAAGTATTGTGGGCGACATAATGGCATATAAACAAAAAACTCCTTTTCATGAATACCCAATAAAATCAACCAATTATCCGTTTGACACTTCCATAAAGGATAAGTATCCCGCCAAAGCATCATATTTACAATATTATGATTGGACTCTTCATAATTAGCTAATTTTAAATATTCACTGATTAAAGGAATATCGGCATCAGTTACCGCAGCAAAATCTCGATCTAAATCAGGTACCATATATTAATCTAAGTCGCGCTCCTTATAATCTGCATCGATAATATCTTCAGGTTTAATATTCGGTGGTGTTTGAGTTTCAGGGGTCTGGTTAAAAAAATCTTTCATAACATTTACTTGGCGACGTCGCATTTTCCAGTAATTATAAAAACCCAGTAGTACTAAAATTAGTAAGACTGGCCAAAGATATTTTAAAACCGTTAAAAAAATCATAATTAAGATAAATATTACTAATGCGACTAAAATTGATTCTCTCATCTCATCACCGCTTTCTATTATACGCTATTTATTCTCGAGACTAAAGATAAAAGCTTTATTAAAAAGAAGCCCTACTAGCCAAGCTAGTAGGACTTAAAAATTAATACATACCTTCTGGCATCATCGGAGTACTAGCTTCCGGGGCAGGTATTGACGCAACCGCTGCTTCAGTCGTTAAAAATAAAGCCGCGATGGAACTAGCATTTAATAAAGCACTACGAGTAACTTTGGTAGGATCAACAATCCCAGCAGATTGAAGCGCTTTCCATTCACCCTGCTTAGCATCAAAACCGACACCAGCCTCACTAGTTAATTGTTGAGCGACGATCTCATTACCATCAAAGCCAGCATTTTCTGCAATTTGCCATAAAGGCTTCAAAATTGCTTCAAAGACGGCGGAAATCCCTTTTTGTTCTTCAGGATTAGTCCCTTTAACTGTATCTTTCAGTTCGCGATAAGCTTTGGCTAACGCATAACCTCCACCTAAGACTACCCCTTCCGCGACAGCTGCTTTAGTAGCGTTTAAGGCATCTTCAATTCGCATCTTCTTTTCTTTCATTTCTGATTCAGTGGCGGCCCCAACTTTGATAACGGCCACACCATTAGTAAGTTTACCTAATCTTTCGTTTAAGCGTTTTTTATCATATTCACTCGTCGAATTACTGATTTGAACTTTTAATTCTTTCACTCGATCAGCGATTAATTCTTTCGCACCCACACCATCAATAATGGTAGTGTCATCTTTTTTGATGCTAACTTTAGCTGCTTTACCTAATTGATCAATATCTACGTCTTTTAGTTCCATTCCTAAATCTTTACTAATAAACGTTGCTCCAGTCACAATCGCAATATCAGCTAATAATTCTTTTTGGTTATCCCCAAAGCCAGGTGCTTTAGTGGCTGCCACGTTAAAGGTACCGCGTAACTTATTGACAACTAGAGTCGCTACTACTTCATTATCAATATCTTCCGCAATGATAAAGAATGGCTTATTTAATTGAACGATTTTTTCTAATAACGGTAAAATATCTTGAATCGTAGAAATCTTATGGTCAGTAACTAAAATATAAGGACTGTCCATCGTTACTTCCATTTTTTCGCGATCAGTTACCATATAAGGCGAAACATAGCCCTTATCGTATTGAAGCCCTTCGACGATTTCTAGTTCCGTATCAAAGGTATTGGATTCATCCACCGTAATGACGCCATCACGCCCGACCGTCGCCATAGCTTTGGCGATAATTTCACCGATTTCAGGACTATCCGCACTAATCGAGGCCACATTAGAAATATCTTCATTAGTCTCAATTTTGACCGATTGGCTTAATAAATGTTTAGAAATAGCTTGAGCGGCCTTTTCAATCCCAGTCCGCATTAAAACTGGATTAGTACCTTTATCAACACTTTCTAACCCTTTATGAATAATCGCTTGGGCTAAGATCGTGGCGGTCGTAGTCCCATCGCCAGCCACATCATTAGTTTTATTCGCGACTTCATAAAGTAACTTAGCGCCCATATCTTCAAATTTATCTTCTAGTTCAATTTCTTTGGCGATGGTGACACCATCATTAGTAATTAGTGGTGAACCATAGCTCTTTTCCAAGACAACATTACGCCCTTTTGGTCCTAAGGTAATCCGAACTGCATCAGCTAAAGCATCCATCCCTTTTAATAATGTTAAGCGGGAATCTTTCATGTATTTAATTTCTTTTGCCATTTTACTTTTCCTCCACGACTGCTAAAATATCTTTCATTTCCACAATTAAGAATTCTTTACCTTGGTGTTTAAATTCCGTTGCTGAATATTTCTTATATACCACCACGTCACCAACTTTGACATCGACTGGTATAACCTTATTATCATCTGTTACCCGTCCATCCCCAACAGCGATTACCACTGCAGTGGCTGGCTGTTCTTGGCTAGCTTCTGATAAAATAATACCGCTAGCAGTTTGTGTTTGAGCCTCAATCTTTTCAAGTAAGACTCGATCATATAATGGTCTAATCATATATCCTCCCTCTATTTAGCACTCTTATAATATAAGTGCTAAGAACATTTTTATTATAACAATTATCTCAAGCTTGTCAACAATAAAACACCTGCCATCCTAAAATCTAACTATTTTTTTAGTTTCTTAATTCTTTAAACTAATAACCATTTTATCATTACCCAAGAAAAAATATCTCCCTAAGAGATATTTTATTAATTTCAGCTAACTAAAAAATCTAAACTAAAAAAATTACAGCTCATCTTTATAAAATAGCTTGCGGATATTTTGTGTGATCTCTTTTAATAATAGGCCAATCCTTAAATCCAACTGATAATCCGGTTGCACAAACGTCCCTTGTTCATAGCGGACGCGGTTATTATGATTCGCTTGGGTTGGTAAAATATCATCAATACATTTAATCGTACAATCACCATTACAACGATGAGATAAGTAGATATCAATAGATTTCGCATGTTCAAAAGCAGCCGTGGATTGCATAACAATAATATTCTGATTTTGATTAACTAAGAGTTTCCGCTCTAAAATTTCTTTTTTTATAAAAAAGTGTAAACCTAAATCAGAGTCATCAATAATAGCTGGAAAACCTTGAAAGCTATCAATCATAATATGAATGTTGCGGGTAATGTTTCTAATCCCAAAGGAAGTATTTTGAATTGGTAACTTGATCTCACCTTGACTAGTTTTTTGCCAGACATATAGTTGATAAGTTTCTTCCTCACCATCAAGTGTAAACTCATAGCGCGCTTGGCTAATTGAAGGCACTAACCAAGAGAGAATTTCACTAATCGCTGGTGAGACCAAAACATAATATAATTTCTCATGTGATTGTTTTTTCAAGCGACCATAAAACGGGTGAAAATCCGTATTATTTAACATATTTAAGCGTTTAATATGGGAATAATTACCATCATAAGAAACAATATGAAGATGAGAAAAATAACCTAACGCATCCAACACCCGACCATGGATTTCATTGTGTTTAAATAACGGTGATTTATCATAATACAAATCACCCAAGATTCCTAAAATTGAAAATTTTCCCCAAACCGCTTGCGCAGTTTTTTCTAATAAAGCTAGGGCTTGCTTGCGGAAAAAGTCTTCATGAAACATAATATCTTTCGCATCAGCTTTAAATAAAGTAACTTCCTTTTTCTGGCGTAAGCAATATAAGTGTTCATAGATTAAATGGCCTAACGAATTAAACTTAACTTCATAACCAAAATCTTTATCCTCGATTTCAAATTCAAATAAAATTTCAGAATCTTGATCTTGATAATATGGTTTAAACAACTCATATAGTTTACTACAAGCTAAATTAGGTATTTTCTGTAGTTTTGCTCGCTCCGGTTCCCGCAGTCTAATTTTCCCTAAATGGTAACCATCAAACAAGTTTTTGAGCACAACAAAACTCGTCACTAAGGTACTTTTACCCGTGCCGTTATTACCAATGATAATAATACTTGGCTTGACCGTCCCTCGTCGGTTAGTAAAACTCAAATCTAAAGCGGGGAAACACTTATAGTTAACTAGTTTAACCCGTTTAAACATATTCCTCTCCTACCCGTTTTAACAAATATTTAAAATATGTCTTTATTCTCCTATCCTAATTATACAATTTGTATAGAATAAAGCAACTTCGGTTAAATTTTAGAGGGGAAAAGCTTCAATTTTGAGTTTTTTCTGCATTATTTCAACATTTACATCATTAAGGTCGCAAGAGACTGTCGCTAAACTTTGCGTGGTTAAAGCCGCACAACTGATCGCCCAAGCGATTTTTTCTTTAAATGTTAGCTGTTTCATCGTCGCGGCCAAATAACCTGCTAAAAAGGCATCACCTGCGCCGGTAGCGTTAACCATCGGTAAACTGCGATGTTTAAAACACCAGGCCTCTTGGGCCCGCGCAGCGATGACTCCAGCTTGCGCTAAACTAATCACAATCTCTTTAACTCCAGCTTGTAAAAAGAAGGCTAAATTCGCTTGATAATCCGCTGTGTTTTGTAAGTTAATTTGACTTAAAGCCCGCGCTTCGCTCGCGTTTGGTTTAAACAAATAAAGCTGTTTTAAGTGATCTTTCACCTTTAACGCTTTAATTGAAGAAATCGGGTCTAAATATAATGGTGCTGGACAAAAAGTAAGAATATACTCTAATATATTAGTTGGTACATTAGTATCAACTACCACATAATCTGTTGGCTTAATTATTTTAAATAACTTTTGAAAATGTTTAATTGTAAATTGGTTTAAAATATCCATATCTGCAATTGCCCAACTTAGTTCATGTTCTTCATCTAAAATGGCTAAGTAACTCGAACTATTAGTCGGAGCCGTTAAGCTAAAAGAGATGTCAATTTTTAAAGCTTCGCATTGCGCTTTTAATTGTTGACCAAATAAATCTTGACCAAAAATAGTGACTAAACTGACCGGTTGGTTTAAGCGGGCTAAATTCTCAGCGATATTGCGGCCGACACCACCAAATGAATATGAAATTTTACCAATATTGGAAACAGCTGGGACTAACTTATTTGCTGCTATCCCGCTAATATCAATATTAGCTCCACCAATAATATAAATTTTATCCATGCATTTCTCCTAATAAAAAAGCCATTATCTAAAGATAATGACTTAATACCTTAATCACTTACGTGATCGACGCGTTATAAATCTCTTTAATTGAGTTCTTTAAAGCTACATCAAATTCATCATCTGTTTGATTATTGCTTAGACCTTCTAGTAAAGCCCGAGAGAAACTAGCGATTAAGCCATGGTTACTAGCTAATAATTCATTGGCTTGTTCGCGTGAGTAACCGCCTGATAAAGCCACAACCCGAATAACTTGTGGGTTCAGCATTAAATCACGATAGAAATTATTCGCACTTGGTAACGTCAGTTTAAAGATGACTTTTACATCCGCTGGTAACAGTTTTAAATTCTCTAATAAGTATTTCTTTAACGTAATTTCAGCGGTAATCTTATCCGTCATATTAATATCAATCTCTGGCTCAATAATTGGGACTAAACCAAAAGCAGCAATTTTTAAGGCTAATTCAAATTGTTGGTCCACAATCTTTTTGATACCAACTGGATTATTTTCTTTGATTACCGAGCGCATTTTAGTTCCAAAAATATGATGAACCGTAGCTTCTTCTAACAAATCGTTTAGCTTATCAATTGGTTTCATTAACTGCACGCCATCGGCTAATTCAGCTAAACCAACATCAACTTTTAAAAATGCGAGAATATGTTTTTTCTCCCACAGATAATCAGCGGTCGCAAGACCATCAATCTGACGGCGCATCGTATCGGCAAATAAAATCGCTCCTAAAATATGTTCACTGCTAAAAGCTGGACTTTTTATAATTCTAGTCCGCATTTGGTGAACCAACTCAAACATCTGTTCATCACTACTAAAAGCATCAGCGGCGATACCATAATTAGCAAGTGCCTTTGGTGTACTTCCACCACTTTGATCTAGTGCAGCAATGAATCCTTGCCCAATTGTCATTTGTGATATTTGATCTGGTTTCATGAAATCCCCCTTTCTTTAAAGAATCATGAATTATCTTTTTTTGCGTTTTTTAGCTTGTTGCCAATTAGCCTCAATTAATTTATTAGCTGATCGCGGAATGATTACTTCTTCATTATTCAATAAGATAACTTTTGCAATAAAAGGGCTCTTAGTAGTTTTTATTTCTTTAATACTGCGATAACGAGTTAAACTGCCATTAAAAAAGAAAATCTCGTCATTATAAAACAACCGACCAAACATAACTAAAGAGAAAGCTTCATTTAAGGCTAAAACAAACATTAAGATGATTACGACTAGCCGACTCTCTTCTTCCGAAAAGAACGCCAAATAAACACTAAATAACATAACAGCTACGATAAATAAAATCCGCATCAGTAAATAATATCTGACTTTTAAATTATGGTGATTTAGTTTTAAAGTGGCGAAAGCTTCCCGATATTGCAAATAATTTTTAAATTGGCGATAAAAGATATAGCCAACAAAAGCTATAATCCCTAAAATAACAATAAAGTCAAAATCTCCCATAATTTAGGCCCCTTCTTATCTTCATTATACAACTTGAAAAAGCAGAATCCAAACCATCAGCTTGGTGTTGTTAGTCTAAATAAGCTTTTTTGATGGCTTTAATTACAACCGCTAATTCTTCATAATCGACATCAACGTCCGCTTTCGTACCCACCGCAGCCACTTGAAACTGATCACCCTTAAGCTCGCCAACTGCTAGGGCTAGTGTTTTGGGATAAATCGTAGCGAGTTGCTTAGAGTCAGCTAAAGCCTCCTCAAAAATTAGTTCATATTTACCATGATAGTGCTCAGCTAAGCGATGGAGTAAAGTATCTGAGACTTGAAAGCCTTGAACTTTTAACTGACTACCACGGCCTAAGCAATCTAAAACTAGCATTAACTTTTGGGCGATATTGGCTTGTAAGTGATTGCGTAATAAAAAGTCACCCGTATTATTAATCGTACCCATATCCGTAAAAGCAAAAGCCACTTGTTTTCGCTGTTTTTCACTTAGTTGCTTGGCTAAATCAATCATGCCCACAATTGTAGCGGAATAACGATTTAGATTATTTCGATTACCAATTCCTTTACTAACTTTAAATGAGAGAAACACAAATAAAGCTAATAAAGCTATCATCATCACATCTAAATAATTAAACACCTCATCCGCAAAAACATGGCGACCAGCATAATAGACTAAAGGTACACCAACTAAAGTTAAAATAACTAAGAGAATCATTTGAGCAGTAAAGTTCTCTTTCGAGCGGGCTTTTAAATCAAACGGTTGATAAGGCCAACCCCAGCCTAATTTAGCTAAAGGTGTATCATAGCTAGTGGTGATAATAGTTTTAGCTTGGGTAATATCCCCCGCATAAATATTAACAATTTGATTTTTGCCTTCTTTATCGGCGATGGCTTGAGTTTTGTAGCCTAGCTCGTTAAACTCTTGCATAATTGCGGAAATAAACCGCAGTTTTTCTTTCCGGCGGAAACGCTTCCCAGCGAATACGCCATATTTAACTAAATAATCTCGATAATCCATTTTTCACCTACTTCTTTTTTAATAAACTACGAACTTTACCACTCAGTTGACTGAGTTTAATTTTTTGATAATCTTGGTCAGGCCGTTTTTTATTTAACATCTTTACTAAATAACCCCGCGCATATAAGGGGACCAAAACAATTTCCCCATCAGCTAGTTCAATTCGTAAAGTATCCTCACCAACTTGTTTTTCATCATAATGCCATAACGTGATTTCATCCCAAAGGATTTCTACTGCTTGATCCTCTGATTCAAAAATTACTAAGCCATCTTCATAGACTTCCGCAATTTTCCGATCAGGGAATTTCCAATACATTAAACTGATTAAAATTATTAAAGTAAGGCCAAACGCCACCCAAGGAAAACTCTTTGTAAAAACTAAAATTCCTCCTAAGCCTAAGGTCGCAACAAATGGTAAAACTGGTTTTAAGTTAACTTCCTTTAAAAGTGGGCCAGTAATTTTCTTTGTTTCGGTTAATGTCATGCTTAGCTAGATTCCTTTTTCTTGATATTGTTTTTCTAGTGCGATGTTATAATCACGATTTTCTGGTCGATTCACACTTCCTAACACCCCAGGCACTAGTTTTTTCGCTAAAAGTATTTCTAATAAATCAGCACAAAACGCCCACATCAAATAAGCAGCGGCCAACCCCGAGGCAGGAATAAAAGGTTTTTCAATCCCTTCGACCGTTAACATTCCATCACCATAAGGGGCACAATTATCAATTAAGTAATCCGCTATTTCAAATAAGCGCTTACCACTAGGATGTTCCGAGTCTAATTGACTTGAATAAGTAACTGAGGTAATCGCTAAGGTTTTGATACCTAGTTCTTGACAAGCTAACGCCACATCAATGACTCGTTCCGTTTTACCTGAGACTGAACCAATAATCATTAGATCACCCGGATAAACATTAGCACTGGCTAACGCTAATTTCGCTAATCCTACTAAAGAGCGATCTTTTTTTAATTCACGTCCCCGCGCTTTACTTTCAACTTGTAAATTAAACTTGAAGCTTCGCAAAAAAGCAAAACCACCCGCGCGGTTCATAAATTCCGAATCAATAATATGACCAGTATCAAATAAATGAATTTGTCCACCCTGGGCTACCACTTCAGCTGCCACTTGAGCAGCGGCTAAAATCGCTGAATCTTGCGTTTCTCGGATTTGAGCGAATAATTCTTCTACTTGTTGATAATATGTTTCTTTAATCATAATAGCTTTCTCCTTGATTAATTATTTCTATCATTTTGGCTAAGTTAGTCGCACTAACTCCAAGATATTTTTGAACATGAGCTAGACGCTGAGTTGGTTGCGCATAAACTAGGGTTTGAATTTTCTCTTCTTTGGCGGTCATATGAATTTGGCCCGTCTTCGTAGCACTGAGAATCTTAACAACATTTTCAAAATTCACGCCACCGCCTGGCAATAATTCAATTGCTCGTCCATAACGGCTGGCTAAACCAGCTAAGACTAAAAGATTATCATCAATCGCTCCTTGACCACCACCAGTTAAAACCCGCTTCACGCGCAACTCAATTAAGGTTTCTAAAGCGTGAGCTAAATTAGGAGTTAAATCAAAAGCTTTATGAAAAACTGGTGTAACATCCCCAATTACTTTAATCAACTGCTGTGAACGTGCCACATCAATCGTTCCATCCGACATTAAAATCCCAAAAACAATACTTTCAGCCCCATTTTCAGCGAACCATTGCGCATCGATTAACATTGTTTCATAGTCAGCTTCACTATAGGTAAAACTAGCAGTATGGGGACGAACCATCACCGCGATTGGGAGACCAGTCGCAACTGCTTTTAGAAAAACGCCCCGCGATGGAGTGAGACCGCCTAGCTCTAAAGCACTATTTAATTCTATCCGGTCAGCTCCAGCAGCTTGGGCCGTTAAGACATCTTGATAGGTTCCACAACAGACCTCTAATAAGACTTTTCCGTTGGCTAACATTTGTCCTCCTTGACTTCTTAATTAATCATAACACATAACTATTACTATTCTAACAGGTAATCAAGCGAAATGTAACCGCTTGAACTTCAATTTTTAAAAGCTTGTTATCTTTAACTAATCATTTTATACTTAAATTATCAAGGAGGTCTTATGAAATCACTTTTCAAACTAATTTTGAAATTAGCCGCTTTTTTGGTACTCGCGTTTGCTTTTTTCATTATTGTGATTATTGCTACTAACTATCACCCTAAAGATCAAGAAACCTTAACGATTGTAACCGGCTCCGACTTAAATCCGGTCCGTCTTGAACAAGAATATTCAATTATGACTTGGAATACTGGTTATGGTGCCTTAGGTGAACAACAAGATTTCTTTATGGACGGTGGCTTCAATTCAGGTGCTTTTAGTAAAGAAGAGGTAGTTAATAATACTCAAGCTATCAAACAATTTATTCAAACAAAAGATCCCGACTTTATTCTTTTACAAGAAGTCGATAAAAGTGGTAAGCGCAGTAAAGACGTCAATCAAGTCGAGCTTTATCAATCAGCAGAGTATTACAGTAATTTCGCGACTAACTATCAGAACCTATTTGTTCCGGTCCCGATAACTAATCCCATGGGTCAAGTTCATAGTGGAATTATGACGCTATCAAAAGCACCGATGATTAGTGCTGATCGCTTTACCTTACAAGGTAAAGAAAGCTTTTTCATTCAACTATTTGAACTTAATCGGTGTTTTTCTGTTACTCGTTATCCTGTTAACGATAAAGAACTCGTAATTATTAATACCCACTTTTCAGCTTTTGATCAAGGGGGAAAAATCCGCGCCCAACAACTTAGCCAAATGAGAACGTATCTAGAAACTGAAGCCCAAAAAGGCAACTACGTAATCTTAGGCGGCGACTTCAACCATGAATTACCCGGAACCAGTTCCGCTAATTTTACCTGGACAGTGCCTTTACCCACTTGGGTCCAAATTTTCCCAGCTGACTTTAAGTTAGATAATTATAGCTGGGCGGTTGATCATACTACTCCCACTGTTCGTTCCAATGAACAACCCTACGTCGCTGGTGAAAACTTTATCGCTGTTATTGATGGCTTTTTAGTTTCGAATAATATTGAGATTGTTAAAGTCCAAGGTCATCAATTGAATTTTGAGCATACTGACCATAATCCAGTATCTTTAACTTTCAAATTGCATTAAAATTTTCTTAGTTTATAGCGCTAAATAAAGTATTAAAAAAGATTTCTGTTTAAAGAAATCTTTTTTCATTTATATATTTTTTAGTAAGCGTAAACCATTTATAATCACGAGTAAGGTACTACCCTCATGAAAGACTACTACAACCGGCAAGGTCGTCAATTGTAAGATATTAGTGACTAACAAGATCACTACCACGCCTAGGGCCAGCACCATATTTTGAATAATAATCCGGCGCAACTTTTTAGCTATGCGATGAATATAAGCTATTTTACCTAAGTCATTTTCCATTAAGACGGCATCAGCAACATCAATCGCAATATCAGTACCATCACCCATCGCAATCCCAACATCCGCTGCAACTAAGGCCGGAGCATCATTAATACCATCCCCAATCATCGCCATCGTACCGTATTGTTGTTTTAACTTCAGCACTAAGTTACGTTTTTCTTCCGGCATAACATTGCCATAAACTTGATCAACTCCGACCGCTTGACCAATTGCGTGACCACTAATTGTCGTGTCACCCGTAATTAAGACAGTTGGGATATTAGTGGCTTTAAAATAAGCTAGCGCCGCTTGAGCGGAAGCTTTCGGTTCATCCCGAAATGCAATCATGGCGATAACTTTTTCATTTTCGCTAAAGACAATCGCTGTCTTGCCAGCTTCAGCCCAATTATTCAATTGTTCCGTAATTTTTTGATCAAGCTGATTTAAGTGACTTGACTTACCAAGGAAATAATCCTTCCCTTGATAACTAGTCGTTAAGCCAACTCCAATCGTATTTTCAACTAACAAATCTAAGGTTGAAATAACCGAGAAATGTTCTAAAATAGCCGAAGCTAAAGGATGATTAGACGCTTGTTCCATCGCATAGATTAAGGCCTCATACTCATTTTGTTTAGCTACACTTAACTTGTTTAAAAATACTACGTCAGTTACGCTAGGTTGGCCACTAGTAATCGTACCTGTTTTATCAAAAGCAATCGCTTGGATGTCATTCATTAACGCTAAGGCAGTTCCATCTTTAAATAAAATGCCATGACGCGCTAAGTTACTAATAGCCGATAAAGTCGCAGGAATATCAGTTACAGCTAAAGCACAAGGTGAAGCCCCCATTAAAAAGATCATCGTGCGATAAAAACTAATCGCTACTGTCCAATTTAATAATTTCCAACCAATTAGAAAAAATATTGGAGCTGCTAGTAAAACAATACTGACATAAATTGGTTCCAGTTTATTAATTAAACTTGCGGTCGGTGATAAGCTGTTTTGAGTGGTCTGAACCATTTGAATAATCTTAGCAATCACGGTTTCTTCACTCGTCTTTTTCGCCACTAAATTGAAACTACCGCCCGCGTTAATGGTACCACCAAACACAAAGTCGTCAATTTGTTTTTCGACCAGCCCACTTTCACCGGTAATCATGGCTTGGTCAATTAACGCGGTGCCACTAATAATTTGTCCATCAATCGGAATTTGATCACCTGGCAAAACTCTTATCAAATTGCCCAATTTAATCTCATTAATATCAATTAATTCAATTGATTGGTCGGAATTAATCCGTCGTGCTTGAGTTGGGTTTAAAGCTAAAAGGTTAGATATTTCTTTTCGACTCCGGCTTTCACTATAACCTTCTAGGTAATGAGCGCCCGCAAAAATTATCATTAATAAAGCTGCTTCACGATATTCCTTAATTATCACCGCTCCAATCGCTGCAATCGCCATTAAGATATCGACACTAGGCAAAAAGCGTTTCGCTGCCAGCGAGTGTTGCCAAGTATCACTAAATCCTTCCAAAATAACATGATGACCAGCTAAGAATAAAGCGATGATTAATGCGCCATTTTTCAATAAATCATTGGTCAGAAAAAACGAAACAAAAAATAATATTACCGCTAAAAGATAATTAAAGAGATTTAAATAACCATGTTGATGTGAATGTGAGTGTTGATGATTTGATTGAGTCGTGTGACTGTGTTTGCTTGAAGTATCGGTCATAGTTCCTCCTTATATGAATATCTGTTCATATATGCTATTATATCAAATCTAACACTAAAAGCAACCAAAATTATCGTAATCAATAAAAAAGCTTCGAGATTCGAAGCTGAAGTTTATTTTTTAACCAAAGGCTACATCTAATACCATCATAATCGTAAAGCCAATCATGAAACCTAAGACTGCTTGGTGCGCACTTTTAGCACTTTGATACTGTTGGGCTTCAGGGATTAACTCCTCCACCACCACATAAATCATTGCCCCCGCCGCAAACGATAAGGCATAAGGCAAAATACCTTGCATGGAAGAAACAAGTTTCGCTCCCACTACGGCTGCAATTGGTTCAATAATCGCTGAAGCTTGACCATAAAAGAACGCCTTAAATCGGCCCATCCCCTCTTGTCTTAACGGAATTGAGACCGCAGCACCTTCCGGGAAGTTTTGAATGCCAATCCCAATCGCTAAGGAGATGGCAGCGATCGTACCAGCTAACATAACTTCATTACTAGCACCACGTTCAATCGCCCCAAACGCGACTCCCATCGCTAAACCTTCGGGTAAGTTATGAATTGTAATCGCAAAGACTAATAAAATTGTTCGTTGTAAGCGGGTATGAATACCTTCTTTTTGGTGCGCAGGACCTAAATGCATATGCGGAATCGTAATATCAGTCAAATATAGAAAGAGACCACCTAAAAGAAAACCAGTGGCAACTACCAAATAAGCTGGTAAGCTAGTTACGATTTCTGCCCAACTTAAAGCTGGTTCTAACAAGCTCCAAAAACTAGCAGCCACCATTACGCCCGCGGCGAAACCTAACATAAAGTTTAAAACTTTATTACTAATCTTTTTTGCAAAAAAGACTAACGCTGCCCCTAAAGCCGTAATTGACCAAGTAAAGATCCCCGCGATTAAAGCTTGTTGCCAAGCATTCAAATGTATAAACTTATCTAACATACTAATATCCTTTAAGAACAAGTAGCTTTATCTTTTTTGATATTGGAAACAAAACTGCCAGAAAGCTGTTTGCTCAGCGTTATTAGCTGGATCAGCTAACTTTTCTTGAATTAATTCAGTGGTTAACTCAGTTTCATTTATCCACTCTTCTAATAATAACGTGGCTTGATTTTCTTCAAAACGTAGTAAGCCCGCACTATGGAAGAAGACACTTTTTTGTTCACCCTGTTTAATATAACCCCGCCCAGTCTGTAAAACTAACTTGATTGGCATATGGTTAGTTAGAAGCGTCTCTTGACCAACCACTGTTTCAATCGTTAGACGTTCCGCTGGTAGTTCTAGTTTTTTCCCTTTTTTTGTAATTAAGAGCACTTGAAACATTATTTTGCCCTAGCAATCACATCATCGATGGTGGCTGCAAATAAGAAATGGGCTTCTGCAATTTCATCAACTTCACCATTTAAAATTGCTTCAAAACTACGGAGCGTATCAGCTAAGCTCACATAGTCACCCTTTAAACCCGAAAATGATTCCGCGACCGAAAATGATTGTGATAAGAAGTTACGGATTTTACGCGCGCGCATTACCGTTAATTTATCTTCTTCACTTAACTCATCCATCCCTAAAATCGCAATCATATCTTGCAATTCTTTATAGCGTTGTAAAACTTGTTGGACGGCTGCTGCAATCGCCACATGCTTACTACCTACAATTTCCGGACTCAATAAACTACTACTAGATTCTAACGGATCTACCGCTGGATAAATTCCTAAAGCGGCGATATTTCGATCTAACACGATGCGAGCATCTAAGTGCGAGAATGTCGTAGCAGCAGCAGGGTCCGTTAAGTCATCCGCTGGAACGTAAATCGCTTGAACTGAAGTAATCGAACCATTTTTAGTGGAAGTAATGCGTTCTTGGAGTTGACCCATTTCTGTGGCTAAAGTTGGTTGATAACCTACCGCGGAAGGCATCCGGCCAAGTAACGCTGAAACTTCCGAGCCAGCTTGGGTAAAACGGAAGATATTATCAATAAATAGTAAAACATCTAGATTTTGTTCATCACGGAAATATTCCGCCATGGTTAAAGCTGTCAAACCAACGCGCATGCGGGCACCTGGTGATTCATTCATTTGACCATAAACCAAGACTGTATTTGGTAAAACTCCCGCATCTTTCATTTCATGGTATAAATCGTTCCCTTCGCGCGTTCTTTCTCCCACCCCTGCCACAACAGATAAACCATTATGCGCAATGGCGATATTATGAATTAATTCTTGCATTAAAACTGTTTTACCGACTCCCGCTCCACCAAATAACCCAATTTTACCACCTTGGGGATAAGGACAAAGCAAGTCAATAACTTTAATACCCGTTTCTAAGACGGTAGTGGTGGTGGTTTGGGCTTCAAAACTAGGCGCATCTTGGTGAATAGCGCGATAAGTTCCTTGATAGTCCCAAGGCATTTCATCAATTACATCACCTAACACATTAAACATCCGACCTAAAACCGCAGAACCCACCGGTACTGAAATAGGAGCATTAGTATCTTCTACGATCATGCCACGCGATAATCCATCAGTTGGGTTCATCGCGATACAACGCACACTATCATTCCCAATATGTTGGGCCACTTCTAAGACCACCCGTTGGTCACCTTGAACAATTAACGCATGATATAGTTTAGGTAAATCCTTTGGAGCAAAGACCACGTCCACGATAGGACCGATAATTTGGCTGACTGTTCCGACACTCATAATTCCATCTCCCTTCCCCCGATAATTTCTGAAATTTCCTGGGTAATATTTGCTTGACGTATTCGGTTATAAACATTGGTTAATTGATCAAGCATGTCATCAGCGCTCTTTTGCGCTTTATCCATACTAATTTGTCTTAAGCGATGTTCGATAATTTTATTATTAAGCCAGTTTTCATATAACCGACTTAAGAGAATTTGATCTTTAAAGGCTTGATTAACCACGGAAAAACTTGGTTCATATAATTTTTGTTCTTGAAAAACTAATTCATAATTTAAGGGTTGAATCGTAAATTTAATCTCAAGCTGCGAAATTAATTCCGCATGAGCCACAAAAAGATTAGCCTTTTTAAGTTGAGTTGGAATCATGGCTAATAACTCCGGTAAATTAAGTCGCTCACTTGATTGTGGTTTATTGATAACTTCCCAAACATCTTCTTTTAGTACTCGCTCTAAACCATGATTACCTAACCAAATCAACTGCGTAATACCCGCTTGTTTTAAGGTCGCCAATAAGGTTTTCGAATATAACGAAACCAAACCTAAATCAGGCCCAAAACAAATGACCGTGGCGGGTTCATTACTCATGACGGGTTGTTGTTCCCATTTATTTAGTTCATGCGCATAACGCAAAACCCGATGTTGCTCTTTTAAGTAACGTTGGACTTTACTCATCGAAATCAGCTTCATCGTTTTCGTGATTTTTTCAGCGGTCTTAATACTCGACATCCGCTTTTTTACGTTAGTGAGATTCTGCGCCATTAGCTTTCTCGAGATAATTTTCGATTAAACCATCCATTACTTGTTTAATCTTTGCAATCAGTGTGTCTGATAAGGCTCGGGTTGTAGCGATCTCATTAATGATGTCGGGATAGGATAAAGCAAAGGTCTTTAACATTTCCTTTTCAAAAGTTGAAACATCATTAATCGCTAATTCATCAATATAATCATATTTGCTTAAAAATAAACTTAAGACCGTTTCTTCATGCGTTAAAGTCGTATTATTATCTTGTTTTAATAACTCGACTAACCGTTCGCCCCGGTTAATGATCCGACGGGTTTCCTTATCTAAGTCGGTACTAAATTGCGAAAAAGATAAGAGTTCATTATAACTAGCTAATTCAAGTTTTAAAGAAGAAGACACATGTTTCATGGCAGCGCTTTGAGCTGCTGAACCAACCCGCGAAACGGATAAACCGCTATCAACCGCTGGTCTTTTACCCGCATTAAAAGCATCTAAATTTAAAAATAATTGACCATCCGTAATCGAAATAACATTGGTCGGAATATAAGCACTAATATCGCCCGCTTGGGTTTCAATTATTGGTAAAGCAGTTAATGAACCACTGCCATAATTAGCATTTAACTTCGCTGCCCGTTCTAACAGCCGCGAATGCAAATAAAAGACATCGCCAGGATAAGCTTCCCGGCCTGAAGGACGCCGTAATAATAAGGAAATCGTCCGATACGCCACAGCGTGTTTCGATAAATCATCATAAACAATTAAAACATCATCACCATTATCCATCCAGTATTCGCCAATCGCACAGCCAGTGTAAGGGGCAATATATTGTAAGGGGGCTGATTCATTAGCAGCACTGCTAATAACAACCGTATATTTTAAAGCATCCGCCACTTCTAATCGTTGGACTAACTTCGCCACCGTGGAAGCTTTTTGGCCAATCGCCACATAAATACATTTTACGTTTTGACCTTTTTGGGCTAAAATCGCATTTAAAGCAATACTAGTTTTACCAGTTTGCCGGTCGCCAATAATCAATTCTCTTTGACCACGACCAATTGGAATCATAGCATCAATAATTTTAATGCCGGTATGTAAAGATTGATTAACACTTTCCCGCGTCATTACCCCAGGAGCAACTCGCTCTAACGGATAGCTATTGGTAGTCGCGATACTACCTTTCCCATCAATTGGTTCACCTAACGAGTTAACTACCCGTCCTAATAATTCATCTCCCACTGGTACGTTAATAATCTCTTTTGTGCGATAAACCCGATCATTTTCCACGATTTCTCGATCACTACCTAATAAAACAACTCCCACTTGGTTTTCTTCTAAGTTAAGGGCTAAACCAAAAACATGGTTATCAAAACGTAACAGTTCACCTGCTACCACATTATTTAACCCCCGCACAAAAACAATCCCATCACCAACACTTAGCACGACACCATATTCATCCGCACTGGGTTCAATCTCAATGGTGGTTAATCTTTTCTTTAATTGTTCAATTACTTGTTGACCTTTGTTACTCATTTTACTACCTCGCTTGCTAAGTGTTTTAATTGACTAAGGGCTGATAAATCTACGACTTCATGATTAATTGAAATCTTTAAACCCAGTAATAATTCTGGCTCTATTTCATAATTAATCATCAAATCTTGACCATAACTCTGCTTAAATAAATTAACTAGTTCTTGTTTAAACTTTAAGCTTAAAGCTTGCGGACTAGCAACTTCAATTAAATAATATAAGCCATCTTTCATTAATAACTGTAAATATAATTGATCTACCCGTTGGAAACTTGTTAAATAGCGATCTTCCGCTAACACCTTAATCCAGTTTAAAAATAACTCTGAATAGTCAGTAGCTAATTCTGGCAATAATAATTGCCTAACTGTTTGATTATTACTAAGTAGCTCCGCTAACTCGAGCCAGTTGGTTAGTAATGCGTGAAAACTACTTATCTCATGATAAGCAGTTACCCGCTTGCTTGGCTCTAACATATCGTAATAAGCCGCCACATAGTAATCTAAACGTGTCATGCCTTAAAGCGCTCCAATTGATCTTTTAAACTATTAAGTAAAAACTCATCGCTAACTTGATAACCAGCTAAAACCTTTTTAGACATATCAAAAGCCAGTTCACTCGCAAACTGTTTAATTTCCACTTGCATCTTCCGTTTCTCAGCTTCAATATCAGCTAAAGCAGCTGCTTTTTGCTGGCTAATTAACTGCTCAGCTTGGGCTAACTTAGCTTGATATTCAGCTTCTGCTTGAGTTTGTAACTGTTTTTCCAGTTCCGTTATCTTGGCTAACATCGCTTGACGTTGCACTTGTAAATCAGCTTGTTGTGCTTTGGCAGCTTGTTCTGCTTCAGCTGCGGCTAAAGTAGCAGCATCCATGAATTGTTGTCTTTTAGCTAAATAAGCTAAAACATGGACATGCACAAACTTCTTATACAAAAGATAAATAACAAAAGTTGCGGCTAACTGGGTAGCAATCGTTAAAAGATTAGGGAATAATTTTTCAACAATATCGATATTCATAATTTAGAAAATGAATATTAATAAGAAAGCAATCAGCATCCCATAAATTGCGGCTGTTTCTGCAATCCCAGCTCCTAAAATCAGCATTGATCGAATTTGATTTTCTGCTTCCGGGTTTTTACCAACTGCTTCTACCGCTTTGGCGGCTACATAACCTTGCCCAATTGTTGAAAAAATCCCGTTCATTACCGCTAAAGCAGCTGCAATCGCTACTAAGCCCTTGCCAATACTTACGCTATCCATAATTTTCCTCCTCATCATTAAATTCAATTGCAATAAAAATGGATGTTAATGAAATAAAAATAAATGCTTGTAAAAATCCCGAAAACAAATCAAAGTAGAGATGTAACCAGGGCGCAATCACTAAAGCAAAAAAGTTAAAACGCCCCACAAATGGCAACATACTACTAATCCAACCAGTAAAAGTATACACTAGGTTTAAGATTACTGTCCCCGACACAATATTACCAAAAATCCGTAAAGACATACTAATTAAAGGAGCGATTGTTCCAAAAAGATTAGGAATCACAAATGGAAAAAACGGTTCAAAGAAACCTTTAATATAACCTTTTAAACCATTAGCTTTAATTTTAGTATACTGAATCAAGACCCAAGTAATAAACGCAAAAGTAAACGTCACACTAAAATTACCGGTTGGTGGATCTAAACCCAAAAGACCACTGTAGTTACTAATAATTAAATATAAAAAAACTACTCCGATATAGGCAGATAATATCGGTGCGCGTTTTTTCCCCATATTTGATTCCACAAAGTTATTAATCGTCTCCACATATAAAACCACCAAAAAAATCAGCCCACGGGGCGTTTCTTGGGGATCTAAAGCTTTTAAACGTGGTCGTAACCAAGCAAAAAACAAAATTAGACTCACTGTAATAATTAAGATTGAAAGTTGTTCACTTTGATACATCATCTGACTCTTTCTTGACTAACCATGCGTCTAAATAGAACCAACCGCGTTCCCAGAAATAGGCGAGAAAGACTGCGGTCAATTTAACATATTGGGGAAACAAACTAGGGATTAAAAAGCTAACACCAATTACTAAGATGACCACTAAAGCATGTTGACTATAGTGCTTTTTTGAAAATGCGGTTTCAGCTAAAAGCTGGGCGTAATAATTTTCTCGCTTAGCTTTTAAAACTGCATTAGCTAATATCCCTAAAAGCCAGCCACTACACCAACTTAAACCAATTACTGCAAATAAAACTGCAAAGATTATGGTCATAAGCGTTTTCATCTTGACGAGCAATTAGTTATCCATCCTTACATTAAAATCAACTGATTCCAGCTGATTCCAACAAAAGAACCATAGCACAAGACCGGTCAAATTGCAACCGATAGACCTAGTTGAAAAGCCTTGTTTCCTTAGTTAATTATTCCGATAAATTAACGATTATTCTTAAATTTGTTATACTAATAATAGTAGTAAGTAGGAGGTAATATGTATCAATTAATTGCGTTTGATTTAGATGGTACAATCTTAAACAATCAAGGTGAGCTATCTGAAAATACCCTAAAGCAACTAAATAGCTATCTAGCTCGTGGTTATTACTTGGTTCCTTGTAGTGCGCGCTCTTTACCTGATTATCCCGCTTGGTTTAAAAATAATCCCGCCATTCCTTATTTAATTACCCATAATGGTGCTTTATTAATTGATAATCAAACCAAGGCAGTCTTAAGCAAACATACTTTAAGCAATCAAAAAGCCTTAGAAGTCACAAAGCACTTAGCCCCAACAACTGAACTCTTTACTTTTAACTTTGAAAATTACATGCTAAGTACATTAAAACTTTATCATTTCTTATTACCCCAAGATACCGAATTTAAAGCTGGAATGTTTCAATTTGCTAATCGCTTATATACTCAAGATTACCGTTATTGTTTAACCCACTTAGTTAATGATATTACCAAAATCCATGTAAGCTTAGCTGATCCAGCTGAAAAAGAACATTTATATCATTTAATGGCCGAAATTAGTGATGTCGATGTTTCTTCCTCTTACCCCTTTAATATTGAAGTAACTCATCCCTTAGCTACTAAAGGCCAAGCCTTACAAGAAGTCTTACAGAGATTAAAGCTTGATAAAACTCAAGCCATCGCCTTTGGGGATAATGATAATGATTTAAGTCTCCTAAAAGCGGTGGGCCATCCCGTCGCGATGGCTAATAGCACCCCTTTATTAAAAGACTTTACGCCCAATATTACACCAGCGACTAATGACCAAGATGGAGTAATTAAGTATCTAGCCAATTTATTAGCTAATAATTCCAATTGATTACCTCCTTTAATAGGACTATAATAATTGGCAGGAGGAAGAAAGAATGTTACCTGAGAAATTTTATGAAATTATCGCACATGAAGGTGTCTTTACCATTATGTCTTGGGGTGCCCACGAACAGCCAAACATGGCACATACTTGGAACTCATATTTAATTATTACGGAAGATAAGCGGATTTTATTACCCGCTGGTGGACTAAAAATAACTGAAGAAAACGTTGCCAAAAATAACCATGTAATTATCGCGGTCGCTAGTAAAGAGGTAGAAGGTAAAAATGGTTATCAAGGTACCGGTTTACACTTAGACGCCACGGCTGAATTTGTTACAGCTGGTCCGGACTTTGACGAAATTCATGCTCGCTTTCCATGGGCAAGAAGTGCCATGGCTTTAACCGTTACCGCCAGCAAACAACTTTTATAAAAATAAAAACGCTGACAATTTAGTTACAAACTAGCCAGCGTTTTTTTAATGCTCATTTTTACTATTTTAAAGCCAACTTAGTCTCTAGCCACTGCTTTAAGACCACTGCTTGGTTGTTTTGTTCATCTTTTGCCCCATAAAGTAAAGTTACATTGCCTAATTCCAATTGGTCTTTTACTAACTGGATAAAGGCTGGTCCTTGTTCATTTTGGTGCAGTTCAGCCAGATATTCTGCCTTAAAGGCTGGAAACAAAGCTGGGTCATGGTGAAAGTCATGGCGTAATTCGCTGGATGGAGCGATGGTCTTAAACCAATTATCGACTTGGGCTTTAGCTTGACTTAAGCCACGGGGCCATAAGCGATCAACTAAAATACGATAACCATCTGCTGAATCCAGCTGCGTATAAACTCGTTTTATTTTTAACATTTTATTTACCCGATAAAAAAAGCCAGTTTAAAGCTGGCTTATTTTTCCAAGACCACATCGGAAAGCACAAGTTTAACCCCATGGACTAATGAGTCGCCAACTGGACAAGTCTTTTCGACAAAGGCAGCGAATTCTTCCGCTTTAGCTTGGCTTTCATTGGTTTTAAAGTGCATGGTAAAGCGAATTTCTTGAAAACCAGGTCGAACATCGCTTTTACCCATAAATCCATCCGTATCTAAGTCGCCTTCCAATTCCATATGGAATTCTTCATAGCTAAAATTATGTGCTTTAGCAAAAGCAGCGACCACGATTGTTTGACAAGCACCCAAAGCCGCCAAGAGCGCCTCAACTGGGCTCATCGCAATATCCGTACCACCTAAACTAGCTGGTTCATCAATCAAAATCTTAAAACCTCGCGCTTCAGTTTCAACTTGCATGCCATCAAGCAATTTTTTAGCAGTTGCTTTATAAGTATGTAGCATCTCGCCACTTCCTTTCTTTTACTTACAGTTTAATTATCACAAACCCCTCCTTATTATGCAATTAAAGTGATTAAAATAAATTAGACAAAATTTATATTTTGCGACATAATAAACTAAGATTAAGGAACGGTATTATGACCCCAACCCAAATTATTTTAAAACAAATTTATATCTTTATTATTCTAATGAGCCTAGGCTATTTCTTTCGAAAAAAACAATTACTCAGCAAAACTGGTTTACAAGGTATCGCAACTTTACTTAGTAAACTATTTATGCCAATTACCGTCTTTTACGTCATTTATGATAGTGGTGCTGATTTAAAACAATTTATGGAGCATAATACATTTTTATTGCTGAGTCTCGTTTTAATGTTAGCGCTTTTACAACTAGGCAAATTAGTCGCTAAACTAGTGAAAGCAGATCATAACCAAGCAGTACCATTAACTTTATATTTTACTTTTAACAATAATAACTTCTTTGGTTTACCGATTATTACTAGTCTTTTTAGTAGTGTCGCTAGTAAAATTAACTTTTCCCAATTTCTCATCATTGATAGTGTTTTACTTTGGACATTAGGGGCTTATCTTTGTAATCAAAAACAAACAAAAACTAGCTTCTTTAAACAACTTAAAAATAGTTTAAACCCTATGACTTGGGCTTTATTAATTGGCATCGTAATGTTAAGTTTTAAGCTAACTTTACCTGAGATCATTAATCAAGCCTTAACTGGCTTTAAAGTAAGTTCTGGGACCGTGGCGATGTTTTATATTGGCTGTTTACTCGCTGATACTGATTATCATGGTATCTTAAAAGATAAAGGCTTATTAGTCTTAATTGGCTTAAAAATGCTTCTTATACCGTTTTTAATTATTATCTTTGGTCCGTTAGTATTAAGCGCTGAAAGTAGTTTAATCTTAGCTTTATTAATAAGTTTGCCAGGTAAGATTTTAGTTTCTATTATGGTGGGAGATTATGGTTTAGATCATTATTATGCAGCTAAGTTAGTTTTCGCTACCACTTTAATGGCTTTACCCATCATCCCCTTGCTAACTTGGTTGGCAACCAGCCGATAAAAAAAAGACCTTAGATACTAGTACCTGTCAAGTAGACACTAAATAAAAAACAGCTTTATATTTGAC
>CAZAZP010000005.1:0-30541 GCA_964489695.1 uncultured Erysipelotrichaceae bacterium
CATGCGTTACTAAAGAATCAGAAATAGTTAAGAGACAAGCTGCCTTTTTACCTAAGACGTTCGCATTATGGAATAAAGCAAAAGATTCCATTTCTACTGCTTCACAATGATGTTCATTCGCAATTGTTTCAAAGTAGTTAGCTGGTGCTTCTTTATAAAACACATCGCTGGAGTGAACAATCCCGGTCTTTAATGGTATTCCTAAGCGCTTTGCTGTTGCGCTCAAATGCTCATTTAAACTAGCGGATGGATAAATCACATTAGCTGTTTCCCCAGCTTGCACTAAAGCATAGCTTGATTCACTATAAGCGGCTGAGCAAAGAAAGACATCATAAAGCTTTAAGTCTTCAATATAGGAACCAGCTGAGCCAATTCGAATAATGGTTTCAACGCCATAAAACTTAAATAATTCATACGAGTAAATCCCGATACTAGGCATTCCCATCCCGCTACCCATCACTGATACTGGCACACCATGATAAGTTCCGGTATAACCAAACATGTTTCGGACATGGTTAAATTGAAAGGGATTATCCAAAAACGTTTCAGCGACAAACTTCGCCCGCAGTGGATCGCCTGGCATTAAAACTAGTGGAGCAATCGCCCCTGATTTTGCTTCATTATGTGGTGTAGACATAAGACCTCCTTCTGATGATTAACTTAGCCTAATTATAGCATAGCCCCAAGTATTTCCCAACTCAGTCTGGTCGCTTTTGAATGATGGCTAAACCATCACCAATTGCTAGTTCTAGCTGACAATTAAAACGCTCATCAGCCATAATAGCTTCTTTAAAGCGGATAATTTTTCCTACCAGTTGACGGGTATTCCGGTTGTTTAAATTCGGATATTGTTTTACTAAACCGTGAAAGTTTAAATTATCAACGATAAAATAACCCTCTGGTAATAGATTCTGATAAAAATGATCAATAAAAGCTAAGGATTGAGCTTTCGCTCCATCAATAAAAATCAGATCAAAAAGAGCTTTAGTTTGATATTGTAAGGCATCCACCTGAACAAGCTCAATCTGTTTGGTAAGTTTTGCTGCTTCAATATTTTTTAAGGCTTGATGATAGCGCACAACATCTCGTTCTAACGTGACGATTTTTAAAGCTGGATTACTTAAAGCTAAAGCTAATGCGGAATAACCCACCGCACTACCAATTTCTAATAAGTGCTGGAGCTGATGTTGTTTTATAAAGTTATTTAGATAATCTTTAACTTCATCACTAATTAAAGGAATTCCTTGTTTAGTTGCTTGCTGTTTTAAAAGGTTTAAATCTAACATTTTTAAAGTAAAAAAAGCGTACTAGGTACGCTTATACAAATTCAATAATGGCTAGTGGAGCATTATCTCCCCGCCGATTACCAGTTTTAATCACCCGTGTATAACCGCCATTGCGTTCTTTAAAACGGGGACCAAGTTCATCAAAGAGCTTTTGTAAGATAGTTTGACCAGTAGTCGGATTAACAACAATATCCTTCACAAACGCTGCTGCTTGTCGTCTCGCATGCAAATCATTTTGCTTGGCTAACGTAATTAACTCATCGACGACACTACGTAGTTCTTTGGCTTTCATTTCCGTTGTTTCAATAGTTTCATATTGGATTAAACTAGTTGCTTGATTACGTAGTAAGGCTTTACGATGCGCACTAGTGCGTCCTAATTTTCGATTTCTCATTGTCTTTTCTCCTTATTTACTCTTCCGCTCTGAAGCTTAGGCCTAATTCAGCCACTTTATCTTTCACTTCTTTTAAGGATTTTTTCCCAAGATTTCTGACCTTCATCAGTTCATCTTCAGTTTTTTGAATTAACTCTTCGACGGTTTGAATACCAGCTCGTTTCAAACAATTGTAAGAACGAACGGATAAATCAAGGTCTTCAATCACCATAATCATGCCACGAGTAATTGGTTCACGACTTGATTCTTTAATCAAAGAATCAGTTTCTTTCAATTCAGCCATAGCTTCAAATAGTTCTAAGTGATCCGTCAAGATTTTGGCAGCATACGCAATCGCTTCTTGCGGTTTTAAAGATCCATTAGTCCAAACTTCTAAGACTAAGCGGTCAAAACCAGTTCCTTGACCAACGCGAGTTGGTTCAACTTCATAAGCTACGCGGCTCACTGGGGAAAATAGTGAATCAATATAAATCGTTCCCGCACCCAGTGAGGCAGCTTGAAATAATGTCTTATTAAATTCAGCAGCCACATATCCCCGGCCAGGTCGTACTAAGATTTCCATATTTAGTTCGCCACCTGCTTCTAGATTAGCAATCACTAAATTTGGATTTAAGATTTCAACGCCAGTTGGCACTTCAATATCTTTAGCTAAAATAGCTTGTGGACCTTTTTTAACGATTCGTAAGACATGCTTATCACCGTCGGTAATTTTAATAATTAAATCCTTTAAATTAAGTACCAAAGTTGTTACATCTTCTAGTACTCCAGGAATAGTAGTAAATTCATGAAAAACACCTTCGATGGCGACGGAATAAACCGCAGCCCCCGGTAGTGAAGATACCATTACTCGTCTTAAAGCATTACCTAAAGTTGTCCCGAAACCACGTTCAAGTGGTTCGATGATAAATTTACCGTAATTTTCAGTTTCTTCGTATTGCTCAATTTTGAAACTGGCTCTTTCGAATTTTTCCATTGTATTCCTTTCTACTTAAGCGGATTAACCACGTGGACGTTTTGGTGGACGACAACCATTATGCGGAATCGGTGTAACATCATTAATTGCTGAGATTTCTAAACCAGCGGTTTGTAAAGAACGAACCGCCGCTTCACGACCTGGCCCAGGTCCTTTAACGTTAACAGCTACATGTTTCATTCCTTGTTCTACTGCCGCTTTCGCAGCAGCTTCACCAGCCATTTGGGCAGCATAAGGAGTTGATTTACGAGAACCTTTAAAACCTAAGGCACCCGCACTGGACCAAGCTATCGCATGACCGCTTTCGTCGGTAACGGTAACGATAGTATTATTAAATGTTGAATGAATATGAGCCACGCCTTTTGCGATATTCTTACGAACACGACGGCGTTTTGTTGTTTTTTGTTTAGCCATTTGACTTACCTCCTATCGTTATTTCTTTTTGCCACCCGTCACTAAACGACGAGGTCCCTTACGGGTTCTGGCATTAGTTTTGGTACGTTGACCGCGCGTTGGTAACGACCGGCGATGACGAATTCCCCGGAAGCTACCAATTTCCATTAAACGCTTAATGTTTAAAGCTGTATCACGCCGTAAATCGCCTTCGACCATAATTTTTTCGACTTCACTGCGGATTAAGTTAACTTGATCATCAGTCAAATCTTTTGTTTTGACATCTTGGCTAATTTCGCAATTAGCTAAAATATTTTCTGCCGTTTTCCGGCCAATTCCATAAATGTATGTTAATGATATTACTACCCGTTTATTCCGGGGAATATCAATACCTGCAATCCGAGCCATAAATAAATGCTCCTCCTATCCTTGTCTTTGCTTGTGTTTTGGATTTTCACAAATAACCATAATACGTCCATGACGTTTGATAATCCGACACTTATCGCAAATTTTCTTAACCGATGGTTTTACTTTCATGTGTTCCTCCCTGATCACTACTTGTGTCTGAATGTAATACGCCCACGTGTTAAATCGTAGGGTGAAATTTCAACAGTTACTCTATCACCCGGTAAAATACGTATGTAATGCATCCGGATTTTACCAGAAACGTGAGCCATAATAACATGCCCATTTTGTAATTTCACCTTAAACATGGCATTTGGTAGGGTATCTTCAACAATACCTTCAACTTCAATGACATCTTGTTTAGCCATTAACTAAATAATCCTCCTCCTTAATTGCGGTCAATATTTCAAAGCCAGTAGCTGTAACCAAAACCGTGTGTTCAAAATGAGCTGAGAGCGAGCGATCTTTAGTTACTACTGTCCAATCATCGGCTAGCACTTCGGTAAACGGCTTGCCTTGGTGGAACATCGGTTCCACTGCCAATGTCATCCCGGCTTTTAATAGTGGACCGCGACCAGGTTGACCTTGGTTAGGAATGATTGGTTCTTCATGAATACTAGTACCAATACCGTGACCAGTATAGTCTAGTGGTACGCTGTAGCCATGTGCTCTGGCATATTCGCCAACAACATGACTCACATTGGATAAACGAACACCCGCTTTAATCTCATTTAAGCCTCGATATAAGGCTGCTTTAGTTACTTTCAATAATTCCGCTGCGGCTGGACTAATGGTTCCAACGGGATAAGTCCAAGCACTATCACCATGATAGCCTTTATACTCCGCTCCCACATCAATTGAAACGATATCACCCGCTTTAATAATTCGCTTATCACTCGGAATCCCATGGACTAATTCTTCATTAATGGAAATACAGGTGGCTTTGGGAAAATCATAGAGACCTTTAAATGAGGGCTTAGCTCCCTGGCTAATAATCATTTCCTCACAAATTTGATCTAAGTATGCGGTTGTGACACCAGGTTTAATATAAGCCACGATATCTTTTAAGACAAGTGCCGTAATCTCGCCCGCTTTCCGCATCAAAGCAATTTCTCGCTCAGACTTAAGCGTGATCATTGAATTGCTCCAAGACGATGTCAATTGAATGCCAGACTTCCTCAATTGATAAGGTAGCATCAATATCCACGACAATCCCTAGTTTATGATAATAATCTAAGACTGGTTCTGTCAGAATTTGATGTTCTTCTAACCTAGTTTTTAAGCGTTCTAACGTATCATCTGGCCGATGAATCAGTGGTCCCCCACAAATATCACAGATACCTGGGACTTTACTTGGTGAATTAGTGACGTGGTACACTGCCCCACAATTCTGACAAACGCGTCGACCACTAATTCGCGGTCCTAAAACATCTAAGCCAACTAATAGGTTAATAATTAAATCTAATGGTTTATTCACTCGTTGCATTAAAGACTCTAAACTGTGTGCTTGAGTTAAAGTTCGGGGAAAGCCATCAATCAAAAAGCCATGTTCCGTATCTGGTTCTTTCAGCCGTTCTTCCATGATCATAATCGCGAGATCATCCGGTACCAGCTTACCTTGATTAATATAGATTTGGGCTAAACGACCCAATGGTGTATTTTTCTTAATAGCGGTCCGAAACATATCGCCGGTTGAAATATGGGTAATCCCATATTTCTGTTCAATCAGTTGAGACATTGTTCCTTTCCCACTGCCGGCCGCTCCCATAATCAATAGATTCATGTTACTTTCTCACAAGTCCACGATAAGTCTTTTGGGCTAATTTACTCGAAATATCTTTACTAGTTTCAAGTGCTACCCCTACTGCGATAATAATTCCCGTACCACCTAACGAAACAGCATCAGGTAGGGCTGGAAAGATTAAAACTAATAAATTTGGTAATAAGGCAATCGCAGCTAACGATAACGCCCCAACTACCGTAATGCGGTTTAAAATCGTCGATAAATAGTTTTTCGTATCTTTACCTGGTCGAACCCCTAAAATATAAGAACCATTTTTATTTAAGTTTTCAGCCATCTTCTCTGGATCAACTTGTAAGTTGGTATAAAAGAAAGTAAAGGCAATAATTAAAACTATATAAATAATTAAACCTAAAGGTTGGCGATGATCTAATAACAAGTTGAAAAATTCGATGACTTTATTTGTCTTAAAAAAGCTTAAGACTACTAAAGGTGCCTGCATAATCGCTGATGCGAAGATAACGGGCGTTACCCCAGCAGAGTTAATCTTTAAGGGAATAAAAGTCATATCGTTTTTACCGCGACTAACATTACTTGAGGTATATTGAATCGGAATTTTCCGAGTTGCTTCGGTCATAAAGATAACCATCACCATAATTAAGACATAGGTAATTAAATATAAGATAAACAGCAACATCCCTAAAGATGAGCTACTAACAATATCCCCTAAGACTAGTTTCGTAAATACTTGCCGAAAAGTCGTTGGTAAAGACGAAATAATGCCGGTAAAAATTAATAATGAGAGACCATTACCAATTCCAAAGGCTGAAATTCGATCCCCCAACCAAATCGAGAACATTGTGCCCGCTGTCATAATCGTGGCCACATACATATAAGTAGCCACACTTGGTTCAATTACAATCCCATATTGCACGCTAAACGCGTAGGTCATCGTATAAGATTGAATAAACGCTAAGACTACTGCTAAATATTTGGTAATCTTTTCTAAAGTTTGTTTCCCAGTTTCACCACTTTTACTAAGTTCAGTTAATTGCGGAATTACATCCATCGATAATAACTGCACAATAATACTAGCAGTAATATAAGGACCAACCCCTAAAGCAAAGACTGAGAAACTTTGAATTCGACCGCCGCCTAGCATGTTTAACATATTTAAGATTGAATTAGAATCTAGTGCTGTGACTTTTACTAAATCAATCCGAGGTGTAGGAATCGCTGAACCTAATTTATAGACCAACAAAATTCCTAACGTAAAGAGAATCCGATTCCGGACTTCTTTATTTTTAAACATACTAATCAATGTTTTCATTAGAGAACCTCGATTGTGCCGCCAGCTTTTTCAATTGCTGCTTGAGCTGCAGCTGAGAATTTATGCGCCTTGACGATTAACTTCTTTTCTAATTTTCCGCGCCCTAAAACTTTTACGCCATTTTTCAGATCTTTTAAGATGCCTGCATCTTTTAAAATCGTTGGAGTAACTTCTGCTCCATCATTAAAATGGTTTAAAGTTTCCAAGTTTACTACCGCATATTCAACGCGGGTAAAGTTTGTGAAGCCTCGTTTCGAAATTCGACGATATAACGGTGTTTGACCACCTTCAAAGCCAGGAGCAGATTTTCCTCCACTCCGAGATAATTGGCCTTTTTGACCACGAGCTGAAGTTTTACCCCAGCCAGAGCCATGACCGCGACCGACACGTTTGCGATCTGTTTTCCGGGCTCCTTCAGTAAAATCTAATTCATGTAATTTCATGACGCCTCCTTTTAGCGCACTTCGCTAATTTTCAGGTCACGAAGTTTAGCTACTTCTTCGACCGTTCTTAATTCGGTTAGTCCAGCAAAAGTTGCTCGCACCATATTAATTGGTGTCCGTGAACCTAAGCATTTGGTTAATACGTCGGTTACACCAGCTAACTCTAAAACTTGACGAATAGCTCCCCCAGCAATAACCCCCGTACCTTCACTAGCTGGTCGTAAGACAACTCGACCGGCTCCGAATCTACCGATAGTTTCATGTGGTAAGGTTGTATTGTTAACAATTGGGACCGTGATTAAATTGTTTTTGGCGGCTTCAATCGCTTTACGAATAGCATCAGGTACTTCGTTAGCCTTACCGGTACCAAAACCGACTCGGCCTTTTCGATCACCAACTACAACTAAAGCGGAAAACCGAAAGCGACGACCACCCTTAACAACTTTAGTAACTCGATTAATCGCAACTACGCTTTCTTCAAATTCACTGGCCGGTTTTTCTACTCTTCTTCTTCTTGGTTTACGTTCCATGTTTCTATCCTCCTAAAACTTCAAGCCAGCAGCCCGCGCTGCTTCAGCTAAAGCCTTGACTCGGCCGTGATAGGCATAGCCACCCCGGTCAAAGACAATTGTTGTAATCTTTAACGCTTGAGCCTTTTTACTAATATCAGTGCCAACTTCAGTGGCAGCTTGGATATTTCCTCCAGTAGCTAACTTTAAGGCTAAACTACTAGAGGCAGCTAAAGTTTTACCACTCACATCATCAATAAGTTGAGCTTGGATATGTGCATTAGAACGGAAAACGTTTAAGCGTGGGCAAGCCGCAGTTCCACTGACTTTACTCCGGACCCGGGCATGTCGACGCTGACGTTGTTTATTTTTAGATACTTTTTTAAACATAACTTAAGCGCTCCTTTCCCACTACTTCTTCGCAGCCGCAGTTTTACCTTCTTTGCGGCGGACTTGTTCACCTTTGTAACGAATACCTTTACCTTTATAAGGTTCTGGTTTTCTTACGGCGCGGATATTGCTCGCCCATTCACCAACCCGTTGTTTATCAATTCCACTGATATTAATGACGGTGGCGGTGGGACATTCAATATGAACGCCTTCTTCTACTTCAAATTCGACTGGTTTCGAATAACCGACGGCTAACGATAATTTATTACCATTGACCGCTGCCCGATACCCAATACCGACTAATTCTAAACTTTTAGCAAATCCATCGCTAACTCCAACAATCATATTATTTAATAATGATCTGGTCGTTCCGTGAATTTGTTTAGATGTTTTTAAGTCATCAGGACGTTTAACTGTAATTATTCCAGCATCCGACACAATTTCCATGTTCGGATTAAAAGTACGAACTAACGTGCCTTTAGGACCTTTCACAGTCACCTCGTTACCAGCAGCAATGACGACTTCAACTCCAGCTGGAACGGTAATCGCTTTATTTCCGATACGTGACATTTTCTCTCTCCTTAATTACCAAACGTAAGCAAGGACTTCACCACCAACATGGGCAGCCCGCGCTTTTTTATCGGTCATGATACCAGCAGAAGTTGAGAGAATCGCAATTCCTAAGCCATTAAGTACGCGTGGAATAGAGTCAACTTCAGCATAAACTCGTAGGCCTGGCTTAGAAATCCGTTTTAAGCCACGCACGATCTTTTGGTTATTGGGGCCATAACGTAAAACAATGGTAATACTCTTTTTTACATCACCCGAAACCACAAAGCTATCAATGAAACCTTCTTCTTTTAAAATCCGAGCGATTTCAACTTTAATCTTACTTGCTGGAATCTCTACCACTTCGTGACGCGCTTGTAAGGCGTTACGAATTCTAGTCAGCATATCCGCAATGGGATCAGTCATATTCATCATGACAATTCCTCCTTCTACCAGCTAGCCTTTTTTACCCCAGGAATTTGGCCTTTATAAGCTAATTCCCGGAAGCAGATCCGGCACAATTTATATTTACGTAATACCGAATGAGGACGTCCGCAGCGTTCACAACGGGTGTACTCACGGACTTTGAATTTCTGAGGCCGTTTACTTTTATTGATTAATGATTGTTTAGCCATCTTCTAGTCCTCCCTTCTTCTGGTAAATGGCATGCCTAACTGCGTAAGCAAGGCCCGACCAGCTTCATTTGTTACTGCTGAAGTCACAATGACAATGTCCATTCCTCTTACACGTGAGACTTTATCATAATTAATTTCCGGAAAGATTAGTTGTTCTTTAATGCCAAGCGTATAGTTGCCACGACCATCAAACGCTTCACTACTAACACCACGGAAATCGCGAACCCGTGGTAAAGCGATATTCATCAACTTATCCATGAAGTAATACATCCGATCGCCCCGTAAGGTTACCTTACAACCAATTGCCATTCCTTCACGTAATTTGAAGTTCGCTATGGATTTTTTGGCATGGGTAATAATTGGTTTTTGACCAGCAATTTGTGTTAACTCTGCTACGGCATCTTCTAACGCTTTCGGGTTACTAATTGCATCACCAACCCCAATATTAATTACTACTTTTTCTAAGCGGGGAACTTGCATGATAGAAGTGTAATTAAGCTCTTGCATTAAATGCGAAATTACTTCGTTTTGATAACGTTCTTTTAATCGACTCATACCTTCACCTACTTAATCACGGCCTTAGTCTTTTGATAGACTCGGACGCGCTTTCCTTTTTCTTCTTTAATACCGATGCGACTCACTTGTTTAGTCTTACTATCATAGATCATGACGTTTGAGACATGAATCGCCATCTCTTTTTCAATAATTCCACCATCTGGATTAACTTGTGAAGGTTTTAAATGTTTTTTAGCTAAATTAACCCCTTCGACCACGACGCGATCAGTTTTAGGATAAACCTTTAAAACATTACCAATCGTGCCTTTATGGGCTCCAGTGATTACTTTAACTTTGTCACCTTTTTGAATTCTCATACAACCTCCTACAATACTTCTGGCGCTAAAGACACAATTTTCATAAAGTCTTTATCGCGCAGTTCCCGTGCGACTGGCCCGAAGATTCTCGTACCGCGTGGCGTACTGTCATCTTTTAACAATACGACTGCGTTATCATCAAAGCGGATATAAGAACCATTACTCCGGCGAATACCTTTTTTAGTTCTAACTACGACCGCTTTTACTACATCACCTTTTTTCACAGCACTACCGGGAATCGCTTGTTTCACGGTACATACTACGATATCGCCAATATTGGCATAACGTCGATGACTGCCACCTAAACAACGGATTACCAAGATTTCTCTGGCGCCCGAGTTGTCGGCTACTTTACATCTAGTTTCTACTTGGATCATTCTACTACCTCCGCCTAGATAATGACGGCTTTTTCAGCCACCCGAATTAAGCGGAACCGCTTAGTTGCTGATAAAGGTCGAGTTTCCATAATTATTACCGTGTCATTGATTTTAGCTTCATTTAGTTCATCATGTGCGGTAAATTTCTTCGTATACTTTACCCGTTTACCGTACAACGGATGTCGTTTTGATGTGGTAATCTCAACGATAATCGTCTTATCACTTTTATCAGAAACTACTTTGCCACGATAAACTTTTCGTCTATTTCTTTCCATGTCTAGTTCCCTCTCTACTACATTCCGCTGGCGGTGCGCTCTGTTATCACAGTTTTAATCCGAGCGATCGTCTTTTTAACTTGATTGAGCCGAGCTGGATTTTCTAACTGGCCAGTGGCCTGTTGAAAACGCAAATTGAATAGTTCTTGTTTTAAAACATCAATTTCTTTGAATAATTCAGAATTGCTTTTATCGCGGATTTCTTTAATATTCATCTATTCCACCTCGCCTTTTCTGACAAAACGGCTTTTAACCGATAATTTATGACTGGCTAACCGTAATGCTTCTTTCGCTACTTCTTCACTAACTCCAGCTATTTCAAACATGACGCGGCCAGGTTTAACTACTGCTACCCAACCATCTGGAGCACCTTTACCAGAACCCATCCGTACTTCCAAGGGTTTTTTCGTCTTAGCTAAATGGGGGAAAATCTTAATCCATACTTTCCCACCCCGACGCATCCGGCGTGTCATCGCGATCCGCGCTGCTTCGATTTGTCGGTTACTAACATAACCACCCGATTCAGCTACGAGTCCATATTCACCAAAGGCAACGGTTCGTCCACCTTTAGCCCGACCTTCATAGGAGACTAAATGTGGCCGACGATATTTAGTTCTTTTTGGCATTAACATAATTATTTTTCCTCCTTGGCGGGAGTTTCAGCTACGGCTTCTTTGGCTTTCGCGGGTCGAGCTGGTCTTGGTTGGCGACGAGGACGACGAGCAGTCGCTTTGGGAGCTTCTGGTTCAACGACCATATTGCCAGGTAAGACTTCACCACGACAAATCCAAACTTTAACACCTAATTTACCAAAAGTTGTATCAGCTTCATAATGAGCGTAATCAATATCGCTCCGTAAAGTATGGAGCGGTACGACACCTTCTGAATAACCTTCACTACGAGCCATATCGGCTCCACCTAAGCGACCAGAGACCATCGTCTTAATTCCTTTAGCCCCCGCGCGCATAACTCGTTGAATCGCTCTTTTTTGAACGGTTCTAAAGGAAGCCCGTTGTTCTAACTGTTCCGCAATTGAGCGTGCCACTAATAAGGCATCTAAATCAGGGTTAGCAATTTCTACGACTTTAAGATGGACTTGCTTCCCATCAGTCATTTTTACAACCTTTTGCTTAATTCTTTCAATATTTTCACCGTTTGTTCCGATAATAACTCCCGGACGTGCCGAACGAATTAAGATTTCTACGCGATTTTTTGACCGTTCAATTTCAATTCGAGAAACTGACGCATTCTTTAATTCTTTAAAGAGAAACTCACGTAGTTTAATGTCTTCAATTAATAGTGTTCCGTATTCTTTTTCAGCATACCAGCGTGATTCCCAATCGCGGATAATCCCGACCCGCATGCCAATCGGATGTACTTTTTGACCCATCTTAATCCCTCCTAACGTTCAGCTACCACAAATGTGATATGACTGGTTCTTTTCATAATCGGTGCCGCTGAACCTTTGGCTCGTGCCCGAAATCGCTTCATGGTTTGGCCTTCATCAGCATAGCAAGCTTTGACATATAACCGGCTTTCAGTTAGCTGATGATTATTGACTGCATTAGCAATCGCTGACTTTAAGACCTTAGCGGCCACTTCAGCACCATAGTTAGGGATAAACTTCAAGATGGCGGCGGCTTCAGCGACGTCTTTGCCTCGTACTAAGTCGAGTACTAAGCGCGCTTTCCGCGGCGCAATTCTTATTGTTTTAGCTGTTGCTTTAACTTCCATACTAACCTCGCTTGTCATCTTTACCATGACCACCAAATTTTCTAGTTGTCACGAATTCGCCTAATTTATGGCCAACCATGTCTTCCGTGATATATACCGGCACATGTTCTTTACCGTTATAAACTGCAAAGGTGTGTTCAACAAATTCAGGAAAGATCGTTGAGCGGCGTGACCATGTTTTAATAACTTCTTTTCTGCCAGTTCCCATTGCTTGTACTTTCTTTAATAAGTACTCATCACAAAATGGACCTTTTTTTAAACTACGACTCATGTTTTACCTACCTTTCCTTATTTCGCATTCCGATGTCTAACAATTAAGTCATTAGAACGTTTCTTACTGCTTCGAGTTTTAACTCCCAAGGCTTTTTTACCCCAAGGTGTCATTGGTGCGACGCGACCGATACCAGTCTTACCTTCACCACCACCATGAGGGTGATCAATTGGGTTCATAGCTGAACCACGGACAGTGGGGCGAATCCCCATCCAGCGCGTCCGGCCGGCTTTTCCAATATTCACTAAGTTATAATCTTCATTGCCAACTTGACCGACTGTTGCCCGACAAACCGATAAGATCTTGCGCATTTCGCCACTAGCCAACCGTAAAGTTGTATAGTTGCCTTCATGAGCCAAAATCTGGGCACTAGCACCCGCTGAACGAGCGATTTGACCACCTCGTCCGGGCTTTAGTTCAATATTATGGACAATCGTTCCTTCTGGCATCTTACCTAAGGCTAGCGCATGACCCACGATGATATCCGCTTTTTCACCAGATAAGATCGTATCATTAATGCCTAACCCTTTTGGTGCTAAGATATAACGTTTTTCGCCATCAGCGTAAACAATTAAAGCAATATTAGCACTACGGTTTGGATCATATTCAATTGCACTAACTTTACCGATTATTTCGTCTTTATTTCGTTTAAAATCAATAACCCGATAAATTCGCTTGTGGCCACCACCTTGATGACGAGTAGTGACGACTCCGCGATTATTTCGACCACCAGTTTTAACTAACTTTTCAGTTAAAGCTCGTTCTGGTCGTTTTTTACTTAAATGTTCAGTACTTAAGCCAGTCATGCCCCGGCGACCTGGGGTCGTTGGCTTATAGTGTTTAATCGCCATTTATTAATCCTCCTTACGCAACTTTTCCGGAAATAGCGTGATTCTTCCGATAATTTATTAACTTATCTTTCTGCAAAGATATCAATCGTGTGGCCCGGTACTAAAGTAACATAAGCTTTACGGATAGCTTTAGTCTTACCAAGGTATTGACCCATTCGTTTTTTCTTGGGTAATACGTTAACCACGTTGACTTTTAAAACTTTAACTTTAAATAATTCTTCCACCGCTTGGCGAATTTCAGTTTTATTACTGCCTTTACGGACTTCGAAGGTAATCGTATTTTGACCTTCTGATAAGTGGGTCGTCTTTTCAGTAATAATTGGGCGGATAATTATATCAACTGCTTGACTCATTAAATCCAGACCTCCCCAGCCTGCTTGATTGCGGCTTCAGTAAACACGAGTGTTGTGGCGTTTAAAATGTCATAAACATTTAATTCTTCTACCATTAATAACATCACATTTGGTAAATTGCGCATCGCTAGAAAAGCCGTTTCCCAATCTTCGTCATATGACACCACAAACATCGTTTTATCAAATAAACCTAATGTACTCATCATCTTAGCAAAATCTTTCGTTTTTCCGCTGGTCACCTGTAAGTTTTCCAACACTAAGATTTGATTTTCAGCCGCCTTAGTAGAAAGAGCTGAACGTAAAGCTAAGCGTCTTACTTTCCGATTTAAACTGTAACGGTAACTACGAGGAGTTGGTCCAAAGACTACTCCACCACCCCGCCATTGCGGTGATCTGATTGAGCCTTGTCGAGCCCGACCAGTTCCTTTTTGGCGCCAGGGTTTCCGACCGCCCCCACGGACTTCAGTGCGACTTTTCACATCATGAGTACCTTGGCGTAAACTAGCTTGTTGCATCACGGTCGCATCGTATAAGGCTTGCTTATTAATATTAGCCGCGAATACTTCAGCTGTTAAAGTGTGTTCCCGCAGTTTTTTACCAGTTAAATCCATTACTGCTACTTTACTCATGACTAATCCTCCTTAGACACCGCGTAGTCAACTAATTCTACTGGTGTTTTATGCTTAATCTTTTTCGTGGTGGTTTTAATTACCACTACGCCGCGCTTTGGTCCAGGAATATTTCCTTTAATTAATAAATAGTGATCATTCGTATCAATTTTAACAATCTCTAAATTGCGATTGGTAACTTTCACATTACCCATTTGACCCGCCATCACCCGACCTTTAGCAATCCGTGCCAAAGTCCGTCCACCCGTCGTTAAGGAACCAACTCCCCGGTGATAACCAGAACCGTGTGATTTAGGCCCAAGTTTTTGATTATTCCGTTTAATCGCTCCGGCATAACCTTTCCCTTTAGAAGTACCTGTTACATCAACTAAATCACCAGCCACGAAGATTGAACCATCAATCGCATTCCCAACTTCAAATTCATGTAAAGCCGTACCACGGATTTCCCGTAAATATTGCTTCGCCACAGTGTCAGCCTTTTGGGCATGACCAGCAGCTGGTTTAGTAATCCGACTAACTTTCTTGTCTTGATAGCCTAATTGAACTGCATCATAACCATCAGTTACGAGCGTCTTTTTTTGCATTACGACATTGGGAGTGACATCCACCACACTGACTGGGATTAATTCACCTTCCACAGTGAAGACTTGAGTCATGCCAAGTTTACGTCCTATAATTCCTTTCATGCTTTAACCTCCACTATAATTTGATTTCGATATCCACGCCGCTTGGTAATTCCAAACGCGTTAAGGCATCAATCGTTTCTGCATTAGGGCCAACAATTTCAATCAAACGCTTATGCGTTCTAATTTCAAATTGTTCCCGCGCATCTTTGTATTTATGCACCGCTCTTAATACTGTAATAATTTGTTTTTCGGTTGGTAGCGGTACCGGACCGATAACTTTTTTCGCACCATGTTCATTCGCTGATTTAACAATCTTTTCAGCTGCTTGATCTAAAGTACGATGTTCATAAGCCTTGAGGCGAATCCGAACTGTATTTCTTGCCATGAAATCCTCCTTATCATGCAGTCACATCCAGTGTGACCTTGCTCCATGCAAATTACCTGACTTCTCACTAGTCATGACAACGCCTTCCAGTGTGTCAGCAACCTTGCATATCAACACAGGCCAAAGCATTATAACAAACTTAAATAAATAAAGCAAGAATTAACTTGCTTTATGTTGAAGCGAAATATTTTATCAGTTTCTCAGCCACTAATAGGTCACGGCTTGCCGGTTAGTTTCATAATAACTACCCATTAAGTATAATAAATCACCCAAGCGATTCAAATAAATAATGATTAAATCATTGACGGTTTCAGTTTGCTTTAACGCCACTACCCGTCTTTCCGCTCGCCGACAAATCGTGCGGGCCACTTGTAATTTGGCGGAAATCTGATTACTACCAGTAATCGCAAACTCAGTAATCGGGATAATGATATTTTGGTAGTGATCGATTAAGCTTTCGAGATTATTAATCAACTGTTTCGTTAACTGATGCTCAATCTTTGATTCATCTAAACAAGCTAAATTACTCATTACGATAAATAATTGTTGTTGGATTTGTTCAAGCTCGAAAAATGTGGCGGTTTCCTGCAATGAATTTTTAACGAAACCTAACCATGTTTCTAATTCATCCACGGTACCATAACACTCAACTCGTAAATCAGCCTTTGAAACACGAGTGCCATCAAATAAGCTAGTTTGGCCCAAATCTCCGGTTTTCGTATAAATCTTACTCATCTAATCACCTTTTATAAATGTAGTAAAAGACTCGCGATAGAAAAATAAATTAGTAAAGCTAAGGAGTCAACAATCGTCGTAATTAGTGGCCCCGCCATAATTGCAGGGTCAAGTTTTAACCGTTTAGCGATTAGTGGTAACATCCCACCAACTACTTTAGATAAAATTACGGTCATCATTAAAGTAATAGAAACTGTTAAAGCCACGCCAAGACCGACTTGGTCTAGTAACATATTTTTAGTGAAATTTACTAGGGCTAAAATCACGCCAACAAGCACGGATATCCGAAACTCTTTCCATAAAACGCGCCATTTATCTTGGAGAGTAACTTCCCCTAAAGCTAACCCCCGAATAATTAAGGTTGATGATTGACTACCTGAATTTCCACCTGTATCCATAAGCATCGGAATAAAAGCCGTCAAAATCACAACGGAACTTAACACATCTTCAAAGCGAGTAATAATTCCACCAGTTAAAGCGGCGCCTAACATTAAGAACAACAGCCAAGCAATTCGGTGTTTCGCTAACGAAACTATCCCAGCTTCTAAGTATTTTTCTTCAGTAGGCGCCATGGCAGCCATCTTTTGGAAGTCCTCCGTGGCTTCTTGTTCAATAACATCTAAAATATCGTCAAAGGTAATAATCCCGGTTAACCGCTTCTCGTTATCGACAACTGGAATTGCCATAAAACCGTATTTAGTAAATAAAGCCCCAACAGTTTCCTGGTCATCGTGGGTATTAACATAGATGATTTCATCTTCCATGATATCCGCAATCACAGTTTCATCTGCTGAAATAACCAGAGTTCTTAAAGAAACAATTCCTTCTAAAATTCGATTTTTATCAATGACATAACAAGTATAGATTGTTTCTTTATCTAAGACCGAATCTTTTAAATGGGCCATCGCTTGCTTAACGGTCATGTCCTTTTTCAAATCAACGTACTCAATCGTCATAATACTACCAGCTGAATCAGCTGGATATTTGAGGAACTGATTAATTAATTGTCTTTCATCACGACTAGAATTCTTCAAAATTTTATCGACTAAATTAGCTGGCATTTCTTCAATCATATCGATCATATCGTCAAAAAATAACTCATCTAAGATATAAGTTAACTCACGATCTGAAACTGCTTGAACGATGCTTTGCTGCTGTTCAGCTGAAAAATGCGCAAAAACTTCAACCGCCAAATCTTTCGGTAAAATCCGAAAAATTAACAGCGTGGTGTGTTCGTCTAACGGTTCAAGTAATTCCGCAATATCAACTTCATTTAATTCAACTAAAATATTCCTTAACTCAACATACTTCTTGGCTTCGATCAAAGCTAAAATATCGAAATTTTCCATTGTATCTCCTTCTTATTGGCCAGAGCTTACAACGATGAAGATGGTAAGACTGGCTCTTTTTATTAACGCTGAAACAACACCTCGGACTAGGCTCGCTGGTCATTACCATCACTCCTTTCTGTTGAGTTTAACTGCTCAAATCAATTGGCTTAAAAACGTGATTAATAAGTCATAGACTCGATTAAATGAAGCAAGATCTAAATGTTCATTGGGGGTATGGGCATCATAAGCATCGGGTCCAAAGCCAACAACATCTAACCAGGGCATTTTACCTTTAATAACCCCAAGTTCTACGCCCCCTTGACTAGCTAATTCTTCCATCGGCGCTTGAAATAAGTCTTGATATACTTGTTTTAATTTTTGGCGTAACGGTGAATTAGGTTCATAAGGCCAACCGGGATAACGCGCTTTAAATTGCATTTGATAACCCAGTGCTTCTACCAGTGTGCTAACTTCGTTCATCGTCACTTCTAAAACAAAGTCCTGCGGTGCCCGATAGGATGAACCAATTCTGATTTGGTCATCATTCCACTCCACTACCCCTAAGTTAGCTGAGTTAACCACCAAATTGGCTAAGCCAGTATCTTTAAACCGCGCGCCATAAGGTAAAACAACTAATAACTTAATTAAATCTTGACTCAATTTAGTACTTAAAACTTGTGTGACACTCGTAGCTTCAACTTCTAAGCTAATCTTGGCATCACTACTATAATATTGTTTTTGTAGTTCAATTTCTAGCTCTTTGATAAAAGCCAAAAGGGCCAGCTTATCAGCTGCTTGATAAGCCAGCACTGCTTCCGCATCGCGGGCGATTGCATTCTCTTTCGCACCGCCATTTAGCTGAGCTAGCTGAATACTAAATTTTTGGCTGATTAAAGCCAAAACATTGCCTAACACCTTTAAACCATTAGCCCGTTGTAAATCAATTAATTGGCCTGAATGACCACCTAAAAGACCCCGTACTTTTAAAATAAGGGCTGGATTGGTATTGGCTACTAACTCAATTGGTAAAAAGATATCACCGCGGACTCCACCAGAGCACGCCACTGCGACTAAATTTTCTCCAGCTGAATCTAACCCAATTAAATATTCGCTTTTTAAGGCGCTAGTATCGAGCTTCATCGCTCCAATTAAACCTACTTCTTCTAACACCGTAAAGACACATTCTAAGGCCGGATGTTTTAAACTTTTATCGGCCAAAATCGCTAGCATATAAGCTACCCCAACTCCATCATCCGCCCCTAAGGTCGTATCATTAGCAAACAATAAACCATCTTTTTCCAGCAATTCAATCGGATCGGTTAAAAAATTGTGCTTACTAGTGGGGGTTTTTTCCGCCACCATATCTAAGTGAGCTTGTAACATCACAGTCTTAGCTGTTTCATAACCCGGACTAGCTGGTTTAAAAATCACAACATTATAATGTTCATCTTGGATATAAGCTAACTTTTGTTCTTTAGCAAATTCAACTACCCAATTTGATAACGCTTGTTCATGATAACTTGGATGAGGGATTTGACTAATCGCTTTGAAATAATCTAATGCTGAATTCATACTGACTCCTTTTAAAATAAGATTTTAAGAATTAAACTAATACCCGCAAAAATCCAAACAGTTTTATATGAACTAGTAAATACCCGCTCCTTTAACTGCATAAAATAAGTTAGTAACCAACTAAAGGCTAGCGTAATCATGACATTAATAAAGACCAACAAAAACGGGAATACTAGCGCCAACAAATAAACGACACTACGTAATAAATAGCCCCCCGCATGCGCATATAAGGCTGGTAAGATATCCATGATAATACTTTTAAAATTGGGATAAAGCTGAATAACTTCATCGCGTTGATCTTTAGCTAAAGTTCTTTTTAAAACTAAACCATAAAATAAAACCTTAACCACTAAACCAACTAAAATTACTAATAAGATAAAAACAGGATTAGTGAGTAACTCATAAACATCTTCTAAAGCCATATACATTTCCGCCGTTAATTCACTAACATTTTCTAAGTTGGCGACTAATTCACTAAAAGTCGGAAAATAACGGATGTTCAACCAAACCGACAACAGTAAAGTTAGTAAAACTGTCAGACTAACAAACCACCATTTGCGATAATTTTCTTTAATATAAGCCATTCTAATCTCCTTGATAACCATTTAATTATAACATAAAAACTCCCGGTAAAAACTGGGAGTTTTAAAGCTACTTACTTTAATTAGTAATTTCTTTCATCAGGACTATCATAAGCTAAACTACCGCTTAATGCCGTTATTAAAGCCAGATCAGCTTCACTTATAGTAAAGTCCTCAATATCAATATTTTCAATAATCCGACTTGGAGTAATGGAACGCACTAACGGTAAAAAGCCTTGTTGAAGGCACCATTTTACTGCCAGTTGGGCGGGTGTCTTATGATATTTAGCACTAAGCTCTAACATGGTGGGATGGGTTAAGACATGGCCACGGCCTAACGGACTATAGGCTTCCACTAAGATGTCAGCCTTTTGGCAATAAGCAATTACATCTTCTTTCACAGTCCCTGGGGTAATAAAGATTTGATTTACTTGGGGTTTTATCCGCCATGATTTAGCTAAAGCTTCTAAGTGATGGACCCAGAAATTACTAACTCCAATCGCTTTAAGTTTACCAGCGGTATAGAGATCTTCTAAGGCCCGATAAACTTCCCGATTTCTGACTTCCCAAGCCGGTCTAATCGCTAATGGGTTGGGCCAATGAATTAAATATAAATCAATATAATCTACGTCTAGTTGTTTTAAACTCTTTTCCACGGCGGCAATCGCTGCTTCATAAGTGGTCACATCATTGAACAACTTACTAGTAATAAATATTTCAGCACGTGGCCGGCCACTTTGTTTAATCGCTTCACCAACGCTAACTTCATTACCATAAATTAAAGCCGTATCGATATGATCATAGCCATTAGTCAAAGCGTAAGATACTGAATTTAGAGTATCTGCGCCCGGCGCCACTTGCCAAGTTCCAAAGCCGATTTGAGGAATAGTTGTTCCATTATTTAATTGATATCTTTTTTGCATATCCTACCTCCTCTTTAAGCCTATCACAATTGGCTGAAATATTGCTAGTGAATTAATGAGCGATAATCACAGAACCGTGATATCTTTCTAAAATAAAGGCTTGAATTTCCGGACTCTTTAAGACTTCAATTAAAGCCAAAATATTAGCATCATTTTCATGACCCGCTTTAACTGCTACTACATTAATATAAGGATTATCTTCATTCGCTTCAATGATAAGGGCATCCTCTAAAGGATTCAAATTGGCGTTTAAAGCATAATTACTATTAATCGCGACGAGATCTGCTTCATTATTTTTATAGCTGGTAGCTAATAATTCTGGGGCAATCTCTGGTTTAAAAACTATGTTTTTAGGATTACTTACAATATCTTCGATTGTCGCATGCAGTTTATCAATGCCTGGTTTTAAGGTAATTAAGCCTCCATGTTCTAAAACAGCTAAAATGCGGCCATGGTCAGCGACAGAATTACTCATCAGTAAGGAAGCACCAGGAGTAATGTCTTCAACTCGCGCAAATTTTTGCGAATAAATTCCAATCGGCTCAATATGAATCCCACCCGCATTAACTAAATCATAACCATGTTTCACGATTTCTCCTTCCAAAAATGGAATGTGTTGGAAATAATTCGCATCAGCACTACCATCATTAACCGCTTTATTGGGTAGATAGTAATCGTCTGTTACATTAATCTCTAAAACAATATTTTTGGTGGCTTTTAAAACTTTCGCTGCTTCACGCAATACTTCCGCGTGGGGTACTTCCGTGGCGATAATTACTAATTTTTGTTCATTCGCCTTACTACCACAACCAACTAAACTTAAGCCAAATACTACTAATAAAATAATCTTCTTCATCTGTTTTCTCCTTATTTTTTATTTAATTTTTTACTGATGAAATCACCAGTTTTTTGAATAATATACACAATTAATAATAATGTTCCGGTCCAGAAATAAGCGACTGGCATATTGCCTAGATATAAACCATAACGAATCGCACCATAACCAAGCCCACCACCACCAACGGTACCTGCCATCGCGGTATAACCTAACAAGGCCACCGCGGTTAATGTTAAAGCATTAACTAAACTCGCACTTGCTTCTCGGATTAAGATTTTAAACATAATCTGGCGTTTACTTGCTCCCATTGCTAAGCCTGCTTCAATCAAACCAGGTTCTACTTCTTTTAAAGCATTTTCAACGACGCGGGCAAAAAATGGTGTTCCCGTCACGATCAGCGCTGGGACAGCAGCTTTAGTACCAATCATCGTTCCGACTAATAAGCGGGTTACTGGAATCATAATCACCACTAAAATAATAAAAGGAATAGAACGAAAGATATTCACAAGCAAAGATAAAACACTGTAACGCCGTGGTTCTGGTGCCATACCACTGAGTGAAGTATTAAAGAGCCATAAGCCCAAAAGAAAGCCAATCCCACTGATAAACAACATTGGCACCATTAATAGATACATAGTTTCTAAAAATGATGTCCATAAGAAATTATAATCAATCACCCTAATTCACCTCCTTGGCAATTATGCTCGCCTGAGCAAAAATCGCAATTAATTTAGTCAACGGATAAGTCGAATCAACTGAAATATATAACTGACCGATCGTCCCTTGTTTAGCCCGATATAGTTGACCATGTAAAATATTGATATTTAACTGATGCTCTTGAATAATTTTTGCCAGTAAAGGTTGATCACTTTGTTCCACCGGAAAACTTAATTCAAGTAAATAGCCCGTGCCTGCACTTTCTTTGAGCCGACTGATTAAAGCTTGATAATCGGTCAAATCAGGAAATTCTTGTAAAAAGCTCTTGGTGACTTCACTTTGGGGTTGTAATAAAAGATCAGTTGTCGTCCCTAACTCTACAATTTCTCCTTGATCCATTACCGCTACTTTATCGCAGATGGTTTTAATCGCTACCATCTCATGTGAAATCAACACAATCGTAACTTGGAGTTGTTGGTTAATGGTTTTTAATAGTTGTAAAATTGAGCGCGTAGTTTCTGGGTCAAGCGCGGAAGTTGCTTCATCGCATAGTAAGACCTTGGGTTTATTCGCTAACGCCCGCGCAATCCCGACGCGTTGTTTTTGTCCGCCAGAAAGTTGACTAGGATAAGCGGATTTTTTATCTAAGAGATCCACCAGTTTTAATAACTCTAGGACGCGTGGCTTAATCTCAGCTTCCGGTACCTGCGCAATTTTTAACGGTAAAGCTACGTTATCATAAACCGTCGCTGACCAAAGCAAATTGAAATGTTGGAAAATCATCCCAATTTTCTGGCGTTTTAGCCGTAATTCAGCACTACTTAAGGCGGTTAAGTCTTGGTTATCTACGATAATCGTGCCTCGATCAGGTCGCTCTAATAAATTAATCAAACGAATAAGCGTACTTTTTCCAGCACCGCTATAACCAATAATTCCAAATATTTCACCCGCTTTAATGGTTAAAGAAACATTTTTAACCGCTGAAATACTTTGATCTTTCAGTTGAAAGGTTTTGAAGACTTGTTGTAATTCAATCATCATTATCCCCCTAAATAAAAAAGTCTCCATCCCAGGGACGAAGACCGTGTTACCACCCAATTTTATGTATTAAAATAATACACCTCAGTTCAAGCACCAGCATGCTCTAGCACGTTAACGGGTGCACCCGTCGTAGCCTAATAATTTTCGGTACGCAGCTCCTAGACCATGTTCGATAAAAACCTGACTACTTCCTTTCACCACACCAGAAGCTCTCTATCAGCTGATTAATATCTACTCTTCTATTCTTTGCCTTTAATCTAATCATAAGGATTTTAGGACTGATGTCAAGTATTTTTTTACTTTACCTCATAAGCTTTCACTAATAGACGACTAATTTGATTAGAGAACTCTAAGGGGTCTTCAATACTAAAACCTTCAATCAATAACGCTTGATCATATAATAACCGAGCATATTCAGCCAAGGTTTCAGGATTCTCAGCTTGAATTTTAATCAAGGCTTGAAAAACGGGATGCTCAGGATTTATCTCTAAGATTTTTTCAGCTTTAGCTTGTTCACCCGTCGGTAAAGCTTGTAAAACTTTTTCCATTTCAAGTGATACACCTTCGGTCGCGGTTAAACAAACTGGATGACTTTTAAGCCGACTAGTTAGTCTCACATCACTGACATAATCGGTAAGTGTTTGTTTTAAGGTCGCTAAAAGTGCTTCATGTTCTTTAGTTGTTTCTTCTAGCGCTTGTTTCTCTGCTTCGCTGAGCAAATCTAACTCGCCTTGATTAATTGATTTGAATTTCTTTGTTTGATACTCATGTAAGATTTGTAAGGCAAACTCATCAACTTCATCCGTTAAATATAAGATTTCATAACCTTTATCTTTAATTAACTCAGTTTGGGGTAAGCGATCAATTTTGGCGACCGTTTCACCACTGGCATAATAAATAAACTCTTGATCAGCAGGCATTGCATTAACATATTCACTTAAGGTGACTAACCGTTTTTCTTTTGATGAATAAAAAAGTAACAGATCTTGAAGTAATTCTTTATTCGCCCCAAACTCATGATAAACCCCATATTTTAATTGGTTCCCAAAAGCAGCCCAGAACTTTTCATACGTTTCTCGTTCATTTTGAAGCATTAAAACTAGTTCACTTTTGATTTTTCTTTCCAAGCGTTTAGCAATACTCGCAACTTGACGATCTTGTTGGAGCATTTCCCGGGAAATGTTTAAGGATAAGTCTTGTGAATCAACTAAACCTTTTATGAAACGAAAATGTTCGGGGATAAGCTTATCCGCCTTTTCCATAATAAAGACATTTTTACTATAAAGCTCTAAACCTTTTTGGTAATCTTTTGTGTAGTAATCATAAGGTGCCTTTTCTGGAATAAATAATAGTGCGGTATAGGAAACTAATCCTTCAACTTGGGTATGAATAACTTTTAATGGGTTATTCCAATCCATAAATTTATTTTTATAAAATTCTTGGTATTCAGCCTCCGTTATTTCGCTTTTATCGCGCTTCCATAAAGGTATCATGGAGTTTAAAGTCGCTTCTTCGCTGGTAACGATTGGCTCACTTTCATCTTCACTAGCTTCCGTTTTACTCACTAACATTTTAATCGGATAGCGGACATAATCTGAGTATTTAGCGACTAATTGTTTTAAGGTATATTCTGATAAATAATCTGAGTAATTATCATCTTCGGTATCAGCTTTTAATAAAATCGTGATGTCCGTGCCTACCTCAGCTTTTTCAGCCTTTTTAATGGTATAACCCGCTTCACCACTTGATTCCCATAAATAAGCTTCAGGGCTACCCACTTTTTTAGTTAACACTGAAATCTTCTCCGCGACCATAAAAGCGGAATAAAAACCAACTCCAAATTGACCAATTATTTCTTCCACATCAACGTGTTCAGCTTGATATTGTTGTTTAAATGCTAACGACCCACTTTTAGCAATCGTCCCTAAATTACTTTCTAGTTCCGCTTGGTCCATCCCGATACCATTATCACTAATCGTTAATAAGCGCTTAGCTTCATCCCGAGTCAGCTTAATAGCTAAGTCAGTTTGCGTAATCGCATCACTGGTATCAGTCAAAGCTAAAAAGTGCCGTTTATCTAAGGCATCACTCGCATTAGATATTAATTCACGCAAAAAGATCTCTTTATGCGTGTAGATCGAGTTAATCATTAAATCCAATAATCGCTTTGATTCTGCTTTAAATTGTTTCATCTTTTCTCCTTTTAGCAATTTACATTACTGAGTGCTAAATTATCATAACCGATTATCCAAATTTATTCAAGTCTTAATCTTACCGCGTATTACTTTACAAACCCAGTTAAAAGTCTTACGATAGTAAAGACTTGCAGAAAGGAATATGTAACTAAACGGTTATTAATAGAACTTATGCTGATTGATGTAATAAAAATGCCTTTAGCTTATGGCTGTGATATCGCTGGTGTAGAAAATGGTCCTGACCGCTTAATTTCAGCTGGCTTGTTAAATACAATTGAAAAATATTATCCCCTAGGAGAAATTGACACAGTTTCAGTCAAACAAGTCCAACCTGAACAAAAATATCATGATCATCCCCATTTAAAATATTTAAGGCCCATTGTTTTGGCGAACCAACAACTACGTAATCAAGCTTTAGCTTCACTAAAAAAACAAAACTTCCCCTTAATCATTGGGGGAGACCATGCTTTAGCGCTTGGTTCATTAGCGGCCCAAGCAGCTTATGATCCTGAGACGTTAGTAATTTGGGTGGATGCCCATGGTGATATTAATACTGATCAAACTACTATTACTGGTAATATCCATGGCATGCCTTTAGCTTCCGCCTTTAACTGGTCAGATCCCAAGTTAGACCAGATTTTTCAAGGACGCTTTTTAAAACCCGCCAACTTAATTTATCTAGGCGTAAGAAGTTTAGATGCGGGAGAATTAGCTTTAATTAAGCAACACCAAATCACACACTATACAGCCCAACAAATAAATACAGCGGGAGTTGTGACAGTGATGGATGAAGTCTTATCTCAAATTAAGCAAAAACAACCCACACGGGTTCATTTAAGTTTTGATATCGATGTCTTAGATGCCTTATTAGTCCCTGGGACTGGTACGAAAGAACCCCATGGTTTATCCTTGACTACCGCTAATTATATTTTGACTAAACTCGCCCAAAGTAAGTTGATTACTTCTATGGATTTTGTGGAGTTTAATCCTACCCTAGATCAAGATAATCTGACTTTAGAAACCGCCCTTTACTTATTAGAGAATTTCTTTAAAAATTACCAACTCCCCACAATTGATTAACCAAGACTAAATCTTATTAAAAAAGCCTTAGCGTTGTTTTAAGGCTTTTTCAATTTCTCGATCAGCAACTTTAGCTTTTTCACTTTGGCGTTTATCATATAAAGCTTTCCCTTTAGCTAAAGCAATTTCTAATTTGGCTTTTCCATTAACTAAATAGAGTGCTAGTGGGACAACGGTATATCCTTTAATCTTGACCGCACTGGCAAGTTTAGCAATTTCTCGTTTATGCAATAAAAGCTTACGTATCCGTCGCTCATCATGATTAAAGCGATTACCATAATTATACTGGGCAATATACATATCACGAATAAAAGCTTCGCCCCCCACAAAATCAACATAGGCGTCTTTTAATTGGACTGAACCATGACGAATAGATTTTATTTCCGTCCCAAAAAGTTGAATCCCCGCTTCATATCGGTCTTCAATAAAATAATCATGGTGTGCTTTTTTATTTAAGGCAATACTTTTCTTCATGCTGCCCTCCGTCTTTATTCTACCAAAACAAAATCAATTTGGCGGTGCAACTTACTTGCACTAAACACTTCCACCAGCACTGATTGACCTAAATGGTATCGCTGATGGTGATTTAGACCAGTGGCGCTAATCCCGAGTTCATCCAATTGATAGAAATCTTCGTTTAATCGATCAAAATGTACTAAACCTTCAATACTGTTAGTTAAGCGAACAAAAAAACCAAATGAAGTAAAACTAACAATGATGCCAGTAAAGCGTTCGCCAATTTTATTTGCCAGATATTCTGCCTTCTTTAACGCTTCTACTTCTCGTTCCACTGATAAAGCCAGTCGTTCTTGTTTTGAGGCTTGTTCCGCAATTAAAGCTAAATCAGCTGGCGGAGTTGTTTGCGCTAAATAGGCTTTAATTAAGCGATGGACACTTAAATCCGCATAACGTCTAATTGGTGCTGTAAAATGGGTATATTCAGCTAAAGCTAAACCAAAGTGACCTTTATTGGTTTCAGCATAATAAGCTTTAGGCAAACTCCGAAGTAATAAACCTGAAATTACTTCCGCTAAAGGGTTAGCCGCAAAATGTTTTAATAAAGCTTGGAGTTGTTTAGCTAGTGGTTGTTTACTTGGTAACTTCAGACTTGGTTCAATCGTCTTAATTAACTGTAAAGTAGTTTGAATTTTACTTTGATCGGGTTGATCATGAATCCGAAAGATGCCGGCTGGTTGTTGGCTTAATAAGTAATGAGCGGCACAGTTATTAGCAATGATCATAAAATCTTCAATTATTTGTTCCGAATTTAAACGTTTTTTAGTTTTAATCTCAACTAAAGTTTGTTGGTTATAAACAAAAGCTGTTTCACTACTAATAAAATCTAACGCCCCTTGTTGTTGACGTTTTTTGCGAATTAAAGCCGATAATTCCGCTGCTGTTTCAAGTAATTTTGTAACTTCAATTGTTATTCTAGTTGAATTTTTGGCGTTAGTTAAATAATCTTCAACCTCTTGGTAAGTTAAACGCGCTTGATTAATGATTAAGCTCGGGAAAAAAGCATAGTTAAGCAATTCACCGTTATAATCAAATTCCATCTGACATGATAAAGCTAACCGCGGTTGATTAGGCAATAAAGAACAAATCCCATTTGATAGTTGCTCAGGTAACATCGGAACAACCAGATTTAAAGGATAAATCGAGTTACCACGTGCCAAAGCAGCTTGGTCAATTTGACTACCCACTTTAACATAATGTGAGACATCAGCGATATGCACGATTAATTCATAACCCGTAGGAATCTCACGTAAGCTAAAGGCATCGTCTAAATCTTTCGCCTCAGCCCCATCAATTGAGACTGTCAATAATTGGGATAAATCTTGTCGAGCTGATTCAAGTTTAACGTTTACTTGTTGTGGTAAAGCTTCAGCTTCAGCTTTGACTGCTGGATCAAACTCATAGCTTAAACCATGGCCGATTAAAACCGCTAAGATATCACGGTACTCAGCTTCATCAGCCGTTAATACTTTTGAGATATGTCCTTCTAGTCTTTTACCATAAACATCTATTTGGACAATAACAGTCGCATTCGGTGTTAATTTAAAATGGTGAGGATTACTAACCTTCAGATTTATCCCGTTGAATTCATGTTCACTGCTAAATCTCCAGCGTTTCTTTTGAAATTCAATTTTACCGATTAACTCGGTCAATCGGCGTTTTATTATTTTAATTAAAATAGCTTCATCTAAGTGGGGATGTTTTTTAACGACAACCGTATCACCACTCATAATATTCTTTACTTGTTGCTTCGGTAGATAGAGTGATTTACTCGTTGAAAAATCCACAAAGCCATAGCCAGCTGCTTTAATCTCCGCCACGCCGGTTAAATAACCATACTGACTAGCTAAAAAATATTTCTGGCGTTTATTTTTGATTAATTGATAATCATTAACTAACGCTTGTAAAGTATTGACTAATTCTTGTTGCGATTTTTTGCTAGTCAGATTTAAAAGCTGGGTTAGTTCATTAACTGTATAACCCAGCTGATGCTGCTTAAAAATGTTAAGTATTTTCTGATCCATGACCGTTTTAAAAAAGGCTATAATAGCCTAAATAATTTTTACTAAAATAATTAATCCGAAAAAAACAATACCTAAGATTAACGTTAATCGTGAGATCATTTTCTCAGGCCCACGCTCTTTAACATTAGCAAAGAGGTTTAAACCGCCTCCGCCACCACCAAAGGCACTACTTATACCCGCTGATTTACCGCCTTGTAATAATGAAAGGACAATTAACATCACGGCAGTCAACATAATCAAAGTATCTAACATCAAAATTCCCCTTTCATTTAGTTCTTTGTTAGTATAACAAACCTACACTTACATTTCAAATAAATAGAAAATATTTTAATACTACTTTAATTACCCCCTAATCACGCTTGATATCCCGATGATAAACGCGGATGGATAATTGTGAGCTAAGGTATTGATCAAATAGTCGACGCGCAAAAGCAACTGATCGGTGTTTACCACCGGTACAACCTAAACCCACATTTAATTGCGTTTTCCCTTCTTTATAATAAAGTGGAATCGTTAAATCTAAATAGTTGACGATTGATTGATATAAAGCGGTTGTTTCAGGATATGACCATAAAAAATCCACTACTGCTGGCTGTTCACCCGTCAGTAAGCGTAAATCTTCTTGATAAAATGGATTGGGTAAACAGCGTAAATCAAAAATTAAATCAGCTTCATTTAAACTACCATATTTAAAACCAAAAGAAATAAAGTTTATGATAAAGCTACTACCTTGATTATTTCCAAATAAATCTGCTATCTTAATTTTCAATTCAGCGACGGAAGTATGAGTACTATCTAAAATATAATCACTTCTAAAACGTAAATCAGTTAATAATAACCGTTCTTTTGCGATGGCTTCACTTAAGGCTAAGTTGGGATCATGATACATCAATGGATGATTTCGACGTGACTCTTTATAACGTCTTAATAAAACCGAATCTTCGCAATCAATAAATAAGATCGAATGATCAACCTTCTTTAAAGCTAAAATATCCAAGATATCAGTAAAGCTGGCAGCTAATGAGATACTGCGACTATCGATCGTAATCGCCACATTAGTGGCACTTTCACCCATCTGCGGTTGAAAGTCAATAAAGTCCGCCAATAAGCCCGGTGGTAAATTATCAATACAGTACCAACCGATATCTTCTAGTGCGTTTAAGATTCTTGTTTTACCAGCTCCACTCATGCCAGTCACAATTAATAATTTCATAAAACTCCTAACCTGTTTCTTGGTAAGAAAAAACCCTCTTTAAAAAGAGGGTTTAAGTTAACTACTTAGCAATGTTATAGAAAGCCGCTAAGCCCGGATAAATAGCAATTTCTTCACCCAGCTCATCCGCAATTCTCAACAATTGATTGTATTTCGCGACTCGATCAGTTCTGGACATTGAACCCGTTTTAATTTGTCCAGCGTTAAAGCCTACCGCGATATCAGCAATCGTTGTATCTTCGGTTTCACCGGAACGGTGTGATACGACACAGGTATAACCATGTTCTTTGGCTAATTCCATTGCGTCAAATGTTTCAGTTAAAGTACCAATTTGGTTAACTTTAATTAAGATTGAATTAGCAATGCCTTTATCAATCCCTTCTTTTAAAATCTTAGGATTAGTGACAAATAAGT
>CAZAZP010000005.1:30641-49753 GCA_964489695.1 uncultured Erysipelotrichaceae bacterium
GCAATGCCTTTATCAATCCCTTCTTTTAAAATCTTAGGATTAGTGACAAATAAGTCATCACCTACGATTTGGATTTTACTACCTAAGCGGTCAGTTAAACGTTTCCAACCGTCCCAGTCTCTTTCACCCAAACCATCTTCAATTGAAACAATCGGATATTTATTTACCCAGCTTTCAAATAAATCTATCATTTCATCTGAAGTCAACTTACCTTGACCAGATTTCTTTAATTCATATAACTTAGTTTCAGGATTATAAAATTCACTCGCTGCTGGGTCTAAAGCAATCGCAATTTGTTTGCCTGGTTCATAACCAGCTTCTTTAATTGCTTGCATAATTACTTTAATTGGTTCTTCGTTATCAACTAAGTTTGGAGCGAAACCACCTTCATCACCGACTGATGTAACCGCACCCTTAGCAGCTAAAACTTTTTTCAATTGATGGAAAACTTCAGCTCCCATCCGAATTGCTTCAGCAATCGAAGTAGCGCCCACTGGCATAATCATATATTCTTGAAAATCAACCGATGAATCAGCATGACTACCGCCGTTAATAACGTTCATCATAGGAACCGGAATCTTTTTACCATTGAAGCCACCTAAATATTTATAAAGTGGCATTCCATAGAAATCAGCTGCGGCTCGTGCACAAGCTAAGGAAACCCCTAAAATAGCATTCGCCCCTAGTTTAGATTTATCTGGGGTGCCGTCTAGTTCAATCATCATTTGGTCAATAATGTTTTGTTCAGTAACGTCCATACCAATAATTTCTTCCGCGATAATTTCATTGACATTATCAACTGCCTTTAAGACACCTTTCCCTAAGAAACGGCTCTTATCACCATCACGTAGTTCTAGTGCTTCGCGTTCACCAGTTGAGGCACCACTTGGTACAATGGCCCGACCAAAGGCACCAGAATCAGTTAAGACTTCGACTTCAATAGTTGGATTACCCCGTGAATCCATTACTTCCCGGGCATAAACATTAATAATAATTGGCATAATTTCCTCCTTGTTGTTTTATTTTAACGCCTGCATAATTGCAATAAATGATTCACTAGTTAGTGATGCTCCCCCAATTAGTGCACCATCAATATCTGGTTCATTTAAATACTCTAAGATATTTTCTGGTTTAACTGATCCACCATATTGAACACGAACTTTTTCAGCTACTTCACTATCATATAATTTAGCGATTGTTTTACGAACTAACTGGCAAGTTGTTTGCGCAATTTCTTTCGTCGCATTTTTACCTGTGCCAATCGCCCAGATTGGTTCATATGCAATGACCACCTTCGCTAAATCAGTGGCATCAATTCCAGCTAAACAAGCTGTAATTTGTTTTTCAACGACGCTAGCAGTTTCACCCGCTTCAAATTGGGCTAAGGTTTCACCACAACAAATAATTGGTGAGAATCCTTGCTTAAGTAATTCATGAGCTTTCAAATTAACGGTTTCATCAGTTTCATTAAACATTTGGCGCCGCTCTGAGTGCCCAATAATACACCAATTGACACCTAACTCAGCTAACATCGGAATACTAACTTCACCGGTAAACGCTCCAGCTGCAGCGTAATGACAATTTTGAGCAGCTACGATTAAGCCTTCAGCTTTTTGACTCGCGGTAGCTAATGCGGTGTAAGGCACACCAATCCCGAAAGTAGCTTGATCATGGACATAAGGATTAACTGCTTGAAGAAAGTCTAACGTTTCAGCATTAGTCTTGTTCATTTTCCAATTACCCACGATAATTGGCTTACGCATCTTCTTTCTCCTTAATTACTGCGATGCCTGGTAATTCTTTACCTTCCATATATTCTAACGAAGCACCACCACCGGTTGAGATATGAGAGAATTTATCTGCATAACCAAAATTAATTGCGGCACTCGCAGAATCACCGCCACCAATTACTGTCATCGCCTCAGGTAAGTTAGCTAAGATTTCACAAACCGCCCGGGTTCCTTCAGCGAACTCAGGACGTTCAAAGACTCCCATCGGTCCATTCCAAACCACTGTTTTGGCATCTTTTAACACTTCTGCAAATAATTCACGAGTCTTAGGACCAATGTCTAATCCTAAATAACCCGCTGGTACATTTTGATCAGTCGTAATTTTAATTTCAGTCGGATTAGCAAAGTCATTAGCGATCACATGATCAACTGGTAAAATTAGCCGTTGACCACCTTGCTTTAAGACGGAAAGTGCCACGTCGATTTTATCATTTTCACATAACGAAGCCCCAATTTCATAACCTAAAGCCTTTAAGAAAGTAAAGGACATCCCTCCACCGATAATAACTTTATCAGCAGATTTCAGTAAATTTTCAATCACGAGGATTTTATCGGAAACTTTCGCCCCACCTAAAATCGCAACAAAGGGTCGCTTTGGTTGATAAATGGCTTCATTGAGCATATTAACTTCTTTTTCCACTAAAAAGCCTAACGCTGAAGGTAAATGATGGGCAATTCCCACGGTTGAAGCATGGGCTCGGTGTACCGAACCAAAAGCATCGGAGACAAATAAGTCACCTAAACTGGCCCAATAACTAGCTAAACCTTCGTCATTTTTGCTTTCGCCTTTTTCATAACGAGTATTTTGCATTAATAAAATCTCGCCATCTTGTAATTCTGCTACATCTGTTTCTAATTCTATTCCGCGGGTAACCGGTACAAATTTCACCGGTGCAGCCACGAGCTCAGCTAATCTTTTGGCAACTGGAGCTAGGTTATTTTTTGCTCTGTCGATTTCGGTTTGAGCGGGATCTTTATGATCTACTTTACCTAGATGTGACATTAAAATAATTTTAGCTTTTTGTTCCAGTAAATAATTTATTGTCGGTAAGGCTTGGACAATCCGATTATCATTGGTAATTACACCATCTTTAATCGGCACATTAAAATCTACCCGGACAATGACTTTTTTACCACTGACAGCTAAGTCTTTAACAGTCTGTTTTTCCACCATTAATCCTCCTTGTATCTAATTTATTATAGCACTTAACTCCTGGTTAGTAAATGCAGCAATGCATCTTGTGCAATATTTCACATATTATTTTTAGTTAAAATCATGTAACTTTATCTAACCATTAAGACAAATCTTTTAAACCACTTTGTTCCATAACGCGATATAAAACAAAGCCTAAAACAATATAGACAAACATCATTAAACTACTAGTCATAAACCGTAAAAACAAACTGGTGATAAATGGCACATTGTACATTAATGCTAACCAAGTTGGCGTGGCCAAATATTTCACTACCACCTCAACACTGACTACGGAGATAATCCAACGACTATACGCCAACGCATGATCTTGGTCTTTTTTACTATATAACCGATTAAGTAAATAAATAATACCAATTAATAAGATAGCTAAAGCTAAAGCCAAATACCATTTATTTGCTTGACTAATGATTAAACCATTAATATCTAAGCTTGGTGGTAGTAAAATTACACTAATCGCACTTAAGTAAATAAAGACTAAACTGAATCTCGTTAGTTTAAAGGTTGTTTGGCTACTCATCGGTTGATGGTGAAACCAGAATGCTGGAATTAAAGCATACAAAATTTTATTTAAAGTAAAACCTAAAAAGGGAAAACCCGTCGGATCTAGCAATAAACCTAAGAGATCTTGGATAAAGCCACCAATTAAAGCCCAAGGTAAACCAAAAAATGCCCCCAGCAACATTAATGGTAATTGGGTAATCCCCACCCGAAAAGCATCAAAATTAAAGACCGCAATCTTTAATGAATAAGCTTGTAAGATTACTGAGAGAATGACCATAAATGCGGTATAGGTTAACCGTTTGACTGTAATCTTAAAGCTGGGTTGTTTAAAGCTGAAAAAAGCCAAGCCAATTAAAACTGCTAAAATAATAAATTGAACAAAGAATACCATCGCCTTACTCCTTAAAATAATTATTCCGCACTTCAGAAATGAAATAAAGTGAGCCGGTAATTAATAAACTGCCCTGTCCTAGCTGGATTAACTTAGTTTTTGCCGTAAAAATCGCTTGGTGATAATCCTCATTGATTAAGACCGACTGATCTTGGGCTAATTCATGCGCTAACGCGGCCCGGGGATATTCAAATTGGGTCACGATGATTTCTGTTGCGACTGATTGTAATAATTTTAACATAGTTACGTAATCTTTATCTTTTAATGCACTAAAGACAACTATACGAGGCGTGGGTAAATGTTTCATTTCTTCAATTAACTTTTCCATGGCGGGCGGATTATGCGCTCCATCTAAGATAATCAAAGGGTCTTTGCTTACTATTTCAAAGCGACCAGCCCAACTCGCAGTCAAGATGGCTGATTTAATCGTCTCAAGCTGGATGTTGATTAACCCCGCCTGATTTAACCAAAGAGCTGCCCGCACCGCTAAAGTGGCGTTTTTAGCTTGATACAAGGCTAGCGTATTTAACAGATAATTTTGTTTAGCCCAGCTAAAACTGACTTGATTATTCAATAACGTTACTGCTTCTGGCCAGACAACTAATAATTCACCCTGTGCTTTTGCTACTGCTTGTTGAAAAACGGTTAAACATTCAGGATTAGTTTCAGTCGTAATTAAGGTGCGACCACTTTTAACAATTCCGACTTTTTGATAAGCAATCTCAGGATATGTATAGCCTAATAATTCCATGTGATCAAAACCAATATTAGTAATCAAACATAAACGAGCATCAATAATATTAGTGGTATCTCTTAGTCCGCCAATCCCAACTTCATACAACGCAAAATCTACTTGCTCAGCTAAAAAATAGTAAATAGAAATAAACATGTTAATTTCAAACATCGATAAATCATAGGCTTCCCATAATTGGTGCTGTTGATTAACTATTTTTATCAGAAACTCATCACTAATCCATTGATCATTGACCCGCATTCGATCGTTGTATTTAACTAAATGGGGAGAAGTAAAAGTCCCTACTCGATAACCACCAGCTTGTAAGATACTTCTAAGATAATTCGTCGTGCTACCTTTACCATTAGTCCCACCAATATGAATACAAGTCAATTGGCGATAGGGATGATTTAAATCTGCCATTAACTGTTTAAATTTTGTTTTATCACTTCTTAAAGAAGCCTTTTTGCTAAATAGATAAGTGTATACTTGTTCAATATTTTCAAACATCAGTTAATCTCCAATTAATTGGTTCAATCTCGTGTTGGATTAAATAGTTATTTGTTTGGCTAAATGGACGAGAACCAAAAAATCCTCGATAAGCGGATAAGGGTGACGGATGTGGCGCTTTTAAGACTAAGTTTTTAGTTGGATCAATAAAAGCAGCTTTATTTTGGGCGGCTTTCCCCCATAAAATATAAACAATCTGCTCCCGCTTTTGGTGTAAATATTGTAGTAAATGGTCAGTAAACTGCTCCCAACCCCAATCATGATGAGAATTAGGTTGATTATGACTAACTGTCAAAACCGAATTTAATAATAAAACTCCTTGATTGGCCCAAGCGGTTAAGTCACCATGATTGGCTGGTTTAATTCCCAAGTCAGTTGCTAGTTCTTGATAGATATTAATTAAGCTAGGTGGTAGCGCTACTCCCGGTGGCACAGCGAAACTTAACCCACACGCTTGATTAGGTTGATGATAAGGATCTTGGCCTAAGATCACAACTTTAACTTGGTTTAAACTCGTTAAGGCCAAACAAGCAAAAATCTGTTCAAAGCGGGGATAGATGACATCTTTTCGATAAGCCTCGTTTAAGTGGGCCGACAAAGTTAAAAAATAAGGTTGTTTTATTTCTGCTTGGAGCCAGAAATACCAATCATTGGTCGGAATAATCATATTGTTTTATCCAATCTAATGCCCACTCAACTAATAATTGTTGGGCCTGACTAGGTGATAAACGTTGTTGGTAAACATCAAGCAACACCGTTAATAAATCAATTTCCTCTAAAACATCACTCGCTTTTTTACTCGGGTTTTGCGTTAAAGCCATTAAAGGGCTCGTTTGACCGTTGGTTAAGGCGGTAATCCAGGCTTTTTTCTTTGGACTAACAGTTAACTCACTCCACCAATTTGTTGGAATCAATGGGAAGATTAACTCATCATCCAACATTAATTGGCGATTAGCGGGTAAGTGCATAAATTGTAAAAGCATCTTCGCTGCGTTAGGGTACTTAGTTGCTTTATTAATACCATAGCCATAAACTTCCACTAATTGACTACCACGATAACCATGATAACATGGAAAGCTTGGCCAGACTTGATAAGTTTCTGGTAAGTAAGCTTGATGGATGGGCCAACTACCAGCCAGACTAATTAAGCTGCTTTCTTCAAATAATACTTGTTCATAGTGCCAGTTAATCAGTTTATCCGTGGCTTGCTTTTCACCTAGTTGGGCTAAAAACTCTAACGCGAAAAGAAATTTTTCATCCGCGAAGTTTGGAATCGTGGCTTGATTCAGTGGGTAGATATCCCAACCTGCTACGGTTAAAAAACTATAAAGGCTATAAATATCATTAAACGCTAACGCCACTAACTCATCCACATCCACGAGCTCAGTTAACGCTAAAATATCTTCCCAACTAAAATCTTCAGTTAAACCAGCAGCGGTTAAAGCGGGTTCATTAACAATCAAAGCCCAGCCAGCCACTTGACTTAAAACCACAATCGTGGCTTGATGATTAATTACAGTATTAAAATGGCGGATATTTAGAAACTCATTAAAACTCTTAAAGTTTTTTTCTAACGGTAAAAAACGCTCAGCGTAAAGGGCTATTTGTTCTAAGGGCCCAAAAAATAAATCAAAGTCTTCTTCAATAATCCCCTCATTACTACTAGGCGCGACTAATTTATAATTCAATGTTACCATCGGGTAAGCAGCTTCAAACGCCGTCTTTAAAGCGGCTCCATAAGCTTCACTACTGACAGGAATCAGTAACGAAGCTGGCTTTTCGATAATAAATGTTCGTAGTTTCAAATCGGCTTTCCGCGTAAATAAACTGATTATCAAGATAAAGCTAACTAACAATAAGCCTAGGTATTTCTTTTTTAAACGCATCTTCATTTAGTCTCCACTAGTATAATTATACAATGTTTTAACTCCATTTTTCACTGGTAGGATAAAAATTATTGTAGCAGCGCAGTATAAAATATTAAAGCTAAGGTGTAAAATATTAATTGGTAGTAATTCGGCTAAATAACCAGCCGCTAAGCGACCAATAATTTGAGCTAAGGTAAAAGCAATCATAAATAGACTTTCTACTTTAGCCCGAAATTGATTACTGACTCGTCTTTGCACCGCAGAAATCCGAATATTAGCTGAATTCATTCCACCAAAGCCTAAAACAAAGCGAATGATTAACATCAAGAAAAATGGCGCGAAGAAAAAAGCTCCTTCAAAAAAGCTAAAGCAAAAATAAACCACGACCGCCACTAGATAGCGCCACTTGTCGGGAATAATTAAAAAATAATGGGTTAAGCCACCTAAAAAATAACCCGCTGATTCAAAGGTCAGTAATAAGCCATAATGATCATTAGTCAAGGTCGTACTTTGATTAAAATATGGATAGATTAAAGAATTTGTTCCATTAGCAAGCATCACAACCGAAAAATAAAACAAAATAGTTTTTAAACCCCGATCTTGATTAATATATTGAGTCGCAGCTTTTAAGTCACCTACCAAATCTGTCAAAGCTGAGCCACTTGAGTTAGTTTCATATTCAAAAGGATAATCAATCCGGCTTTCAATTAAAACATCCACAACACAAGCCAGACCATAAAAAAATAAAATTGATGCAAAGCCCACATACTTAAGCAATAAAATCATGATTGGAGCCATAATAAAATTGCTTAATGGATAAATCGTTGAGATGATCGCATTACCCTTCGAGTAATATTTTACGTCCATTATTTGGGGTAATAACGAATATCCCGCTAATTTTGATAAAACGCCAAGACTACTAATTAAAATCGAAAAGGTCAAAAAACTATAATATTCAAACCCAAAGCGGTGATATAAAAAACTCGCGAGAAAAAATATCGCGGCTAAAACCAGTTCATTACTTACTAAAGTTTTTAAAGGATTATGTCGATCAACATAGGCCCCAAAAAACACTGGTAAAATCACATCCGGTAAAAAAATACTAACAAAGTAAATGGCATTTAACCAAGTTGATTGAGTTTCTGAGTAAACTAAAACTCCCAGTGCGACACTAAATCCCACCCCCGCCAAAGCAGAAATAATCATTCCGCTAATGGCTAACTGAAAGTTTCTTGTCCATAAGGTTTGAGTTTTATCATTAGTTTTAGCAAGCATAGCTAGATTATACTCTATTCAAATCTAATAATAAAAAAAGTAGAGCTAACTCCACTTTTGTTTAGTAAAACCACTATACTCTAAGTAAATAAATTATCGAAAGACTTTTATTCAATGACTTTTTGAGCGCGTAGTACTTCTTCGATACCCACAATTGCTTCTGTTTCGTCATCACCTTCACAGCTGATGGTAACTTCTGATTGTGTGGGGATACCAAGTGACATCACGCCCATGATTGATTTCATGTTGACTGAATTTCCTTTGAATTCCAAAGTAACTTCACTTTTAAATTTACTAGCTGCATTAACTGCGACAGTGGCTGGTCTAGCGTGTAAGCCGACTGGATCGACTACTAAAACCGTGATCTTTTGCATGCAAAACCTCCAATCTATGTATATCTTAGACTATCAAATGAAATAAAACAACCATTATTCATCGGTTATTCAATAAATTTGTAAGCCTTTTCACATTATTAATACTTTCCAAGATGTAGGTATCAGCACTGTAAACCGGTTTAGTCGATTTCCGTTGCTTTTTAAGGCCTTTACGACTTACATCAATTTTCTTATTAATTAAAATCGTGCCAGTATTTACGCCATATTGTTCTAGATCAACCCGTTTGATTTTATTTAGCAAGATTTCTTTAATAATCTCATTATTCTTATCCACGGTCACTAAACGGCTATCAGTTAATAAATATTTCTTTTGTCCAGCTTGACGAAGTGCTTGGACAATTTTATAACTATAATAACTAAAGCCACCAATAAAACTCAAACCAAAAATCAGCATTAACACAATATACATTGTTTCATCAAATTGCCAATAAGCGTAACCAAAAAATACTGTTCCTGCTAATAAAATTAAACTTAAAAATAAATAAATTTGTTGGTCACGACGGACAGCATAAATTGGTCGGCTTTCAACTTCAAAGGTTAGTGTTTCTTTCGAATTTAATTCAAATTTTCGCATATAAACTCCTTAATAATTTCCTTTATTATAGCATCTATTTATGATAAGGCTCATGATTAATAATTTTAAAACTACGATACAGTTGCTCCAATAAGATTAAGCGAGCTAAACCATGGGGAAAGGTTAATTCACTTAAACTTAGCGAAAACGCCGCCCGCTTTTTTACGGATGTGTCTAAGCCTAACGAGCTGCCGATCACTAAGACCAGTTTCCCTGCACTAATAACTAATAGTTCTGCCACTTTACTAGCAAAAGCCTCAGAAGAAAACTGAGGCGCTTTAATATCTAAACTAACCACATAATCTTGTGGTTTGATTAATTGTAAGATTAATTTAGCTTCTTTCGCTAAACTTTGCTTATTTAAACTAGCTTGCTGGTAATCAGGATAATCTTTAACTTCAATTAATTCTACTTTATGATACGGTTGTAAGCGCTCAAGATAAAGTGCTGTTAACTGACTTAAAGCTGGTTCCTTTAACTTACCAACCGTAATTATTTTAATCAATGAAGAATTACCTTGACCAGCTTCTTTTCGCCATTACGGAGAAACTCTATTTCCACTTCACTGCCAGGAGTTTGGCTATATAATTGTTTCCGGAATTCTTTAAAGGACACTAAAGCCACTTTATCAAAGCTAATCAAAATATCATTAGTCGTAATCCCAGCTAAAGCAGCCGGACCATTTTTACTCACTTCTGAAACAAAAATACCATATTCAATATTTAATGGAATACCATAATAATTCCGTAGATAAGCTGGGATTTCATCCACCCCAAAACCACTAATCCCTAAAACTGGGCGAATTACTTTACCATGTTCTAACAGTTGATTCACAATGGTAATAACTTCATTAATCGGAACTGCAAACGCCATTCCTTCAATTTCAGCTCCACTAATCTTCATCGAATTAATCCCAATTAGTTCTCCCGCCAAATTGATTAATGGACCACCACTATTACCGGGATTAATCGCGGCTGAAGTTTGTAGTACTAACATATCCCAATCTGGGTTACCATCCCGGTTTAAATCGACCGAGACTAACCGATCTTTACCTGAAATAATTCCTGGCGTGACAGTACCGTAAAACTCTTGGCCTAGTGGGCTACCAATAGCTAAGACCCATTCACCAATTTTAGTTAAAGCTGAATCACCAATCCTAAAAGGAGCGATATCAAAATCAACTGTCACTTTCAAGGCAGCGAGATCACTGTATTCATCTTTACCGATTAGTGTGGCTGATCGCACTTCTTGATTAGCAAATAAAATATCAAACTGGGTGCCATCTTCCACTACATGATTGTTGGTCACAATAATCGCTTCTTGATTGGCTACTTTAAAAATTACTCCACTACCAGTCGCGATGGCTTGATTACGAACTTTAGTCGTCACCCCTACTGATTTAGCAATATTATCCGCTACGATTTTAGTAAAGTCGGTATTGATATTAGTTTGAGTCTGCGAAATTGGTTTTTCTTCTAAGCTTGTCCCAGGATTTTTATTTTGTTTTAAATCATAGTAGGCATAGCTTAAAGCAGCATTCCAGATTAGTAAGCCAGCTAAGGCTAGCATTACTAGTAAATTTGTTTTTCTATTTTTACTCATCTTGGCCTCCTGTTACAATTTCAAACTGTTTAGCAGTTTGTACTTTAATGGCAAAACCATTTAACCGCTTTTTTAAGACTAATTCAGCTAATTCATGATCGTTCGCTTCTTGGGATAAATGGGCTAAAATTATCTCTTTACTGCGGGTCGTAACCGCATTGGCTAATATTTCCGCTGCGTCTTGATTACATAAATGTCCATTAACCGACAAAATCCGCTGTTTAACTTGATACGGATAACGACTATTCATTAATAACTCAGGATCATGGTTACTTTCAAAGATATAATAATCCGCATTTTGAATTAATTTTTGGTTTTTTGAACTAAAATAGCCCGTATCAGTCACGTAGACTAGCTTTTCTGTCGTATTTTCAATCACGTAACCAACGTTAATCCCACTATCGTGAGACAGTGGTAATGCCGTAATTTTTAAATGAGCAATCTCATATGAATTATTGGCTGAAATTAAACAATGACGCACGCCAACTAACGGCACTGGTGTATAAATTAAACGACTATGAAACTGTTTAAGCTGACTAATATGATCATCATGATTATGGGTAATTAATAAGGCATCAATATCGTTAGTGGTTAACTGTAGTTCATTAAAACATTTTTTTAAATAACTCTTAGTACTCCCACAATCAATCATTAAGGTAATGCCTTGGTCTTGTAAGATAAAAGCATTCCCCTTGGAACCACTGGCTAAAACATAAAATTTCATCGTTATGGCAATACTAAGCGTGGATTAATCCGAACGCCTTTCCACTCAACCATAAAGTGAATATGGACCCCAGTCGCCCGACCAGTCATGCCCATCGTCCCAATTTTTTCGCCTTTGGTGACAACAACACCTTTTCCATAAAGGGCTGGTGATCTTAAATGGCCATAGTAAGTCCGATAGCCATTGTTATGGTTAATCCAAATAAAGTTACCACTAATGGAGTCGTAACCACGTTTATCAACGACTCCGCGGTCAGCGGCCAAAACATCCGCGTATTTAACGTAGCGATCATAAATATCTAAAGCTTGGTGACCAGCATAACAATACCAACCACAAGAAACAACTGGATTAGCTACTGGCCAACGGAAATTACCGGAACCAATACTAGGGATAATCATAATGCCGACGCGCACAATCGCATTGATTGGTTCTTTAATAACTTCTGACTGTAATAAAACGACATTATCTTGTAAAATACCATTCACGTAAGTTTCACGATAACGCGAGCGACGATAACCATTGCTTTCAGACTGTACAACTCGTTGAATCCCTTCCCGAATCGTATTATCGCGAATATAAACCGTTTTACCGGGATAAATTGTTTCTTTCACTACTCTTTCTTTCACTACTTTAATGGAAATAGGTGAATTAAAATAAGTGACGTTTAATTGGTCGCCAACTTTTAAAATCTGATCAGTACTAACTAGTTTATCCGCATTGATTGTTAAGACTTGTTGGGCGCGCAACCCATTTTTACTGCCTACTCCTTCAACTGTGTCATAAGGTACCACCGTATAATATTTTTGTTTAGTATTAAAGCCATAACTTAAATATTGGATAATCTCATTGGTATCCATTAGAATATTATTTTTTGAAGCAAAGCCTTTACTATATTGGGTAGTTTCGACGACTTGATAGCCGGTCGTTCTAGTACCGTATTGATTAGCTGGGATATCAGTTGGTATAGCACCACCATCAATCGTTGCTAAATCTTTTTCGGAAATAAAGTTCAAAACATAAAGTGACTTAGCTGTTTCAAAATCAGCTAAGTCTTTCACATACACGACATTACCATTAGAAAACTCAACTCGATTAGCTTCTACCGCAAATAAATCATTATCCACAATAAAAGCGGTGATTTGTTCATCAATATCTTCGTACTCAAAATAAGTACTTTCTTCAATCAGATACATATCTTCCCCAAGTTGTAATTCACTATCAGGAAAGCTAGCGGAATAATCAACTTGATGATCAGCTAATAGCTGGTTAATCACTTGATTGTCGGTCAAGGCCCCCAATAAGCGTCCTTCATAATATACTTTTGTGATATTTTGTAACTGCGAACCTTCCCCAATCACTTTTTGCGGAATCAAGGAATCGTTTAACCGAGTTTCGTGTTTTAATTTATGAAAATAATTACCGACTGTAATTGATTCGGAAAGATAAGTTAATCCGACCCCTAAAACAATCGTAATAATTATTAAAATGGTACTTTTATATTTATTCAGTTTAAAGCCGAGCATAACTACTACTCCTTCCCAGCAATATTATAAAATGAATTTAGATTAGATTCAAATCCTAAGATAATTTTCTTCGTCGGACCATTTCGGTGTTTGGCAATATCGACTTCCATTTCCACATAACCATCTTTTGGTTTTTGTTCAGCCACCGGTAAGTCTTTATCGGGATTATTATAATAGTTATCTCGATATAGGAATAAGACCAAATCCGCATCTTGCTCCAGTGCGCCCGACTCTCTTAAATCGGATAATAATGGTCGCTTATCGACGCGCCGTTCAACTAACCGTGATAATTGAGATAAGGCAATAACTGGAACCTCTAGTTCTCGGGCCATGGCTTTTAAGTTCCGGGATATTTCCGAGACTTCTTGTTGGCGGTCATCAATCCGGCGACTGCCCGAAACTAATTGAATATAGTCAATAATTATCGCCCCTAAGCCTTGTTCTTTTTTTAGTTTCCGGCATTTAGCCACCATTTCTGATACTTTCATCGTGGGACTATCATCAATATATAGGGGTAGTTGGCCCATAAATAAAGCTGCTTCATGTAAGCTATTTCGTTCGTCTTGGTTTAAAGTACCCGTCCGAATTTTCATCCCATTAATGCGAGCCCGTGCTGAGAGCATCCGACTGATCAATTGTTCCGCTGGCATTTCCAAGGAAAAAATCGCCACTGGTAAGTTATTTAAATGGGCCATTTTCATCCCTAAGTTTAAAGCTAAAGCTGTTTTACCCATTGAAGGTCGGGCCGCTAAAATCACCAAATCGCCTTTTTGAAAACCACTCGTAGTTTGATCAAGCATAGAATAACCCGTTTGCATGCCAGTAAGTTCACCTTTATTATCCGCTAACTGGCGAATCCGTTCCATAACCGCTTCTGTCACTTCTTGCGATTGGCGAAAATCTTTAGTTAAGCGATTATGCGTGATATCTAAAATCATCTTCTCAGCCCGATCAAAGACATCGTTGATATCATCTTTTTCATCGACTGAATCAGCCAAGATGACTTGCGCTGTTTCAATCAGTTGTCTTAACTGGGCTTTATTCCGTACGATACCAACATAATGCTTGAGGTTCGCACTAGTAGTGGCGGTAGAAATTAAATCAACTAAATATTCTGGTCCACCAATTTGTTTTAACTGGTTCTTTTCGGTTAAACGGTTAATTAATAATCCCATCTCGACGTTTTGGCCCTGTTCCGCAATTTCCAGGGCTGCTTCATAGATCTTACGGTGGTTATCTTGAAAAAAGTCAACCATGCGTAAACCTGTTTCATATGCTGTATCTAAAGCATCCGGATAAAGTACAAGCGCTCCTAAAATAGCTTGTTCAGCATCAATCGATTGTGGTAACCGTTTCGTCATCTTAATCCTCCGCGACTAAATGAACATTAATCGTACCAATCACATCTTTAAACAATTCGACTGAAACCTTATTGATACCTAAACTCGTCAATGGACTGGCATCAATAATTTTTCTTTTATCAATGGTAATCCCAAATTGTTTTTGTAATTCTTCGCTGATTTGTTTGGTCGAGACTGACCCAAAAACTTTACCTTCTGCTCCAGTCTTCATTGGGAACTTCAAAGTAATTTCTGCTAGTCTTAAAGCTAAAGCTTCAGCTTCAGCTTTGTGCTGTTGGTGCAAAGCAGCTGACTTAGCTTGTTGTTTATGTAACACTTCTTGGCTAGTGGCGGAAGCCATCACAGCCAGCTTATTTCTAATGAGGTAATTGCGACCATAGCCATCAGCTACTTCAACGACATCACCCTTTTTACCCACTTTTTTCACATCTTCAATTAGAATTACTTTCATTTTCTTCCTCCTTGAAATAAGCAGTAATTGTCTCTTTTAACTCTTGATAGGCACTGTCGACTGTGCCTTCTTTCTGTAAGGCAGCGGCGGAAAAGTGACCCCCACCTGACATTTTTTCCATAATGGCTTGTACATTTATCTTGCCCGTCGAGCGTGCTGAAATGCCAATTTGCTCATCATCCAGTTGACCAATCACAAAGGAAGCTGTTACTTCTTTGATATCTAATAGCTCATCAGCTACCATGGATAATAATACCCGATTAACTACTTTAGGATAAGTCGCAATAATAATACCAGGATATTCCATTTTCGCGCCACTTATAATTTTTTGTTTCATTTGGAATTGATCAAAATTATCTTTTAAGATTTCATCCACTAAATTTAGATCAGCCCCATATTTCTTTAACGCCGAGGCCGCTTCAAAAGTCCGACTACCCGTCCGTTTTTTAAAGTTTAAGGTATCAACAATCACACCCGCCATCATAATCGTAGCTTCTTCCGTAGTTAAGGCAATATGAGTGTTTTGATAAGGGAAAAACTCCACAATTAACTCACAAACACTAGAAGCAGATGCTTCTACATACACCATTAACGGTTCAAAGGAGAAATCACTCGAGCGCCGATGGTGGTCAATTACCACAATTTTTTCGATTTCATTGATTAAAGCGGGATGGCTAGCTTGTTTTTCATGGTGATGATCCACTAAAATTAGTAAACTAGCTTCACTTAATTGACTTAAAGCCGTGGCTTCATTGATAAAGTTATGATGTTTAGCTAACACGGGATAAAAATTATCAATCGTGGCTTTGAGTTTTTCTTCCGCATCCGCTTCATCGAATAAAATAAAGGTCGGTTTATGATAATTTTGGGCTAAACGACTCATCCCTAAAGCCGCTCCAAAGCTATCGAAATCCATCGCTTGATGGCCCATAATATAAACTTGGTCAGCCGCTACAATCAAATCACGTAAGGTATTAGACATCACCCTCACCCGGACCCGACTGCGTTTTTCGACTGATTCACTGCGGCCACCAAAGTATTTTACTTCTTTACCCAAACGCCGGTAAGCAGCTTGGTCTCCACCACGACTTTGAGCTAACTCTAAAAGGCGGTTAAGTGCTTCATCTAAACTATTTAATTCCTCACCTTCACGCGCAAACGCCATTGATAAGGTGATGGGATAATCATACTGTTGACTCTTTTGGCGAATCTCAGCTAAAATTGGAAAATTTGTTTGTTCGATAGTTTTAAAAATTGCTTCATTTAACACTAAGAGATAGCGATCTGATTTAATCCGTTTAATGATGATGCCTAAGTTTAACGCCCAACTAATGATTGGTTGGCGAATCTGCGTATCAATAAAGCTAATGATTTGTTCGTCTTCATATTGAGTGACTTCCTCATAATTATCTAAATGAATCAAACCAAGTACTAGTTTTTCAGCTTGATAACGCTGACTACAAGCTTGATAAGCGGTAATATCTTTAAAATAAAGTAAATTATCTGCTGATTGGCGAACTACTTCGTAAGTCCGGTCTGGTAATTCCATCAGACATTGTTCTAAATTCTCTTGAAACATTGAGCGGAGCGCATCATGCCAATCCACAATTCGTGTATTAATTAAATCATGAGCTTCAGCTTCGAAAATATCACTCATCCAAGTAATAACATTATTTTCATCATAAATTACTAAACCAACTCCTCCCAAGACTAAAGCGTTTTTCGCTTCATTGCCTAAAATCCGTGAGATATTCAGGACGTTGTCTTGGCGCTCTTGGTCAGTTAAATACATATAATAGACAAACAGACTAGTGTTAAGGATAATCAAAATTAATGGCAACCATAAAAACTCTAAACCAAACAATAAGAAAACCGCTAAAGTCACTAATATTTCAACTAAAACTACCACTAAAAACTGGATTTTAAGGTGAGCTATTTTCTCTCTCATTCATTATTCTCCTAACCATTTTAATTCTAGTATTAGTAAAAACATCAATCAAGCCTAACCCAATAATAATATAAGGCACTAAAAATAACAAGAAAACCGCGATGAACGGTAATAGTAAATAGTCTTTATATTTAGCATAGACAATGATTAATACCATTCCATAAGTCACAAATACACCTAAAGACAGTAAGCCCACCCATAACCAAACATGACAATTAATCACAAACGGACAATTAAAATATAACCAAAAGCTACTTAACATGGTAGTAATAATGGCGATTCCCTGCACCTTACTTAATTTCATTTGTTGCAATGAAACAAGATTAATTTGTTTAATATTTAACCGATTCAATAATAAACTAGTAACTAAATGTGTAATATAAGTTTCCGCAATCGCAATAAACAAAATTATTAATGGCATTAATAACCTAAAAAAATCAATTAACTGCTGCAAGGTCAAATTAGCATATAACTTAAAAACTTGCGGTAGATTAATAAATAATCGAGCTAAACTAGTTAGTTCAGCGTTTAAATCATAATTAAAGAAAGTAGCCCAAAGATAAGTTTGTAAGTATTGGTATAAAAAAGTTAATAAAAAGGTCCCAATTAAAGCACCACTAATTGCCCAATCATGATAAACAAAACTACCATAAATAATCCCAGTTAAGACTGAAAAGATGACTAAAACCTGCATGGCTGGTGTTGCTAACATAAAAGCTATGAAAATTAAAGCAATCGCACTCACTACACCATTGCGGGTCCCATATTTAACCGTATAAACAGCTAATGGGATAGGAATAGCCCAAAAGAAAAATAATTCGACAAGGCCAGCGAAATAACGATCCGCTAATAGTAAAATACTGATTAAACCGACCATCATCGCCCCTTCAGCTAAACTACGAATTGATTGTTGTCTCATAAAGAAGAAACCTCCATAAAATGGAGGTTAATCAGCAATATAAGGCAACAAAGCCATTTGGCGAGAACGTTTAATTGCTAAAGCCAACATTCGTTGATACTTTGCACTAGTGCCAGTAACTCGGCGTGGAATTATCTTCCCATTAGCAGAAATGTATCTTCTTAATAATTCAACGTCTTTATAATCAATGTGAGTAATATTATTCTTGGTAAAATAACAAACTTTTTTCCGGCTAACCCGGTATTTTTTAAACCCCATGTAGCCTCACTCCTTTCTAAAATGGTAAATCATCACTAGAGATATCTAATGATGAATCGAAATCATCATCAAATGGTACTTCATCAGTTAAGTTACTAGTTGTTTTACTAGTAGTTAAGTCATCAAAAACTGGTTCATCCGGTAAATAGCCACCACCAAAATCACCTGGGGCCATTTGTCGGCTTTCACTAGCAGCTTTGCTTTCTAATAGTTGAACTTGTTCTGCCACGACTTCCGTAACATAAACTTTCCGACCAGTATTATCATCATAGTTGCGCGTTTGAATCCGACCATCAACGCCAATTAGCGCCCCTTTTCGAACATATTGGCTCATAAATTCAGCAGTCTTATTCCAAGCCACACAGTTGATAAAATCAGCGGTTGCCTCTTGAGTTTGAAAACGGCGGTTTACCGCACAAGTAAAGGACAACACTGAAGTTCCTGATTGAGTTTTTCTTAGTTCCGGATCACGAGTAATCCGACCGACTAATACAACACGATTGAGCATTTCAACCTCCTAGTCTGCTGAGAGATTAAGAATCAGATGACGCACAATATTAGGATTAATTCGCATCAAACGATTCAATTCAGCAATAACATCGTTATCAGCTTCAAAGGTAATTACGACATAATAACCTTTTTGCATAAAGTTAATTTCATAGGCAAAGGGCCGCACTCCCCAATCATCAACGTTTTGAATCTGACCACCATTATCGGTAATAATGGCATGCAGGTTAGCAATCGTTTCCTGGCGGGCGGCTTCGTCAAGTGATGAATTAACAATATACATCATTTCATATTTCCGCATTCTAGCACCTCCTTCTGGACATATGGCCTTTTCAGGCAAGGAGTAAATTTTACTCATTAGTTATTATAACAACCACACTTCAAAAGCGCAACTAAAACCGCTTGGCTTAAATCAAATATCCATCCTAAAAAATCTGAAATAACCCATAACTAAAAACTAAGATAACCACTCCCGCACAAAGATTACCTAACAGAATACTTAACAAAGCGGGTTTCCATTTCAATTTTAATAAAACTGCGATGAGACTACCCGTCCAAACACCAGT
>CAZAZP010000005.1:49853-52277 GCA_964489695.1 uncultured Erysipelotrichaceae bacterium
GTTTCCATTTCAATTTTAATAAAACTGCGATGAGACTACCCGTCCAAACACCAGTACCAAATAAAGGAATCGCCACAAATAATCCTAAGCCCAAATAACCATATTTTTCTACCATAGCTGATTTAGCCAAAGAATTAAGGTGCAACTTTTCAATTGTTTTCCCCGTCCAAGGGAGCTGTTTTAAAAAAGTGGTAATTGGTTCTAAATATTTCAAGATAAAAAAAGCTGGTAGACTGCTACCTAAATAAGCGAAGAATCCAGCTTCAAAACTTGATAAACCAAGCGCGATACCATAAGGAATCGCTCCCCGTAGTTCAATTACTGGTAATAAAGCCAAAAGAGCTACGCGTAATTCTAGCGAAAGAAAAGTTAAAAATGGCATCAATTAATTAGGCCTCCGGCTCTTCATCACCAGCATCTCCTTCGCCCGGACCTTCTTCAATTGGTTCATCACCGCCTGTTTCCCCCGAACCTGGTTCCTCGTCACCTGGATCAACCTCGCCAGGTTCTACTTCTCCTGTTTCTTCCTCATCAGGTTCGTCCTCCTTTTCAGGCTCCTTGGCGACGGGCTCCTCAACGGGTGGGGCTTTCTCTTCTGATTCAGCGACATAGGTCGGTTTAGGTAAAGCTTCTAAGGGAAACTTAATTACAGATGGCTGACTAATTAGGTCACTTTTTAAGTTCTGTTCGATTAATTCTGTGGCATGTTTTAAAGACGCTTGATTCACAAAAAACATTGATAATGGGCGCCCCATTGCATAAGAATAATCCGAGCCATAACGACCTTGGACACTATTAGAAATAATTGTCCATTTAGCCATATCATTTAATTGCATCTTAGCTAAAGCTGCTAAGCTTTCAAAGGGCAGATTAGTTTGGAAGTCTACTTCAATGGCTTTTAAAATGTTAATATAGTTAGTCAAAATTGATGGCGAAACAACTTTTTTAAACATTGCAGTAATGACGCGCAATTGGTTTTTACCCCGATCCTCATCGCCACTAGCTTGGTGTTTCCGGTCTCGAGCAAAGCTTAAAGCTTGTTTACCGTTTAATTTATTTAATCCTTCTTTAAAGGAATACTTATCGTTAGAAGTAAACGCATGCGGTGAATCAACTTCAATTCCACCAATCGCATCCACGATTTTTTCGACGCTCGTAAAGTTAACTCGGATAAAATAGTTAATATCGACTTTAAAAGCCATTTCCATCGTTTTAACCGAACAATCAATGCCATAAATTCCATTATGGGTTAATTTATCTTTTGGATTATTCCGGATGCAGCCCATTGGTAAATAAGCATCGCGTGGAATCGTCGTCAATAATATCACTTTAGTGATTGGATTGACCGTCACTAAGATATTGACATCAGAACGTGATTTATAGGTAATCTTACCGAAGGTGTCAATACCACTGATGTAAACCGTAAATGGTTGATTTGTTACTTCAACGGCTTTACCTTCATCAATTAAAGATTCTGTTTCAATTGAATAAATAATCCGGGTTCTTTTAGAAAAATCTGGGAAGTTCTCTAAAATTAATTCGCGATAGGCTTCATTTAATAAAATTCCTTCGACTGAACCATCATATAGCGCGTTAATCAAATCATCATGATTTTGGAACACATTTAAGTCTAAAGCGACTGCATGTTCACTTTGAATTTCGGTTAAAGCTTTAACCACAAAATGTTCTTCATCATCATCCATCCCAATTGGTACTTCAAACATGTCAGTTAGTTCTGTATAATCGCTTTCCTTTAAAACAATAACTGAGACTTGATCGGTTTCATAATGTTCTTCAGTAATGCGATGCAAGAAATCTTCTGTTTTATAGAGATAGAAATTAGTTAAAAATAAGCCAATCGTTACTAAGATAATTAATATTTTACCTAAGAAGTTAAAGCGTTTGCGATAACGTTTAGTTAATTGAGTAAATAGTAAGAAACTGACTAAAGCAATTAAAAAAGCCAGCGCTACAATTGTATACTTAGTAGGTAAAATTGGAAAACGGACTAACAAGGCCATTAAAACTGCCACCATTGTCAGCATCAAACCGAATAGAATCAAACCAAGATGTTTTTTTACATTTATTTTCATCGTATTTATCTCCTAATCAAAATTATCTAGCTTAAACAATTTTGATTTAATCACTATTAGAATACTAAAAATGCAGTTAGATTACAATCTAGTCCTGCATTTCACAAAATATAACCATATTTAATTATTGACTCATAAACTCATTATAACGAGCCACAACTTCCTCAGTTGGACCTTTTTCCACAATCTCACCAGCATGAATCCAAATTACTTCATCGCAGAGCTCCGTAATAGTACTAAGATTATGTGAGACAATAATAACCGTCGAATGGTCATCCAAAATTAATTCTTTCATTTTATTATAACTTTTTTCGCGGAATTGTTGGTCGCC
>CAZAZP010000006.1:0-38172 GCA_964489695.1 uncultured Erysipelotrichaceae bacterium
ATCGTTTGGACCCCTTGCCGTAAAATATTATCCGCTTCTTTAAAAGCTTCTAACATCGGAATATTACCAATCACATCTAATAACTGATTATTCGATACAATAATTAAGGAATCAACAAAAGCGGATAATTCAATTAAACCCGCTTGCGCTTGTTCAACCCGTTTTTTACCCTCAAAGGTAAAAGGCTTCGTCACGATACCGACAACTAGTGAACCGTTTTCTTTCGCGATCCGCGCAAAAAATGGGGCCGCCCCGGTGCCAGTACCGCCACCTAAACCAGCCGCGATAAAGACCATGTCGGTATCGGCTAAGACCCGACGGATCTCATCTTCACTTTCTTCGGCGGCTTTGCGTCCGATGGCTGGATTCGCACCTGCTCCAAGACCCTTCGTGGTATTGGCTCCAATAATAACGCGATTAGCGGCACTAGAATTATTTAATACTTGTTGGTCAGTATTGACGACGTAAAATTCAACCCCTTGAACTTCAGCTTGGACCATCCGATTCACCGCATTACAGCCAGCTCCTCCGATGCCAAAGACTTTAATTTTTGCGACTTGATCATACCCTAGTTGTGGCATATTTCCTCCTATTTAAATCCTTTATTAAAAAAATCTTTTAAACGACTAGAAAAAGAATCAGTTAATTCAGTTTTATCCGTCGGTTGTAATTTAACCGCTTTAGTATATTCAATTACATCCACACTAATTGATTTCTCCCGACTTGTCAAAAGATTGTCTTTATAAAAATAAAACATCCCTAAAACAGCAAGCAAGCTAGCATCACGCGCCCCTAAGGTCGTTGGTATATAAGCTTGAGTAGTAATATTTAACTTATTACTGACGACTAGCGCTAGTTCACTAAACTCGGCGCCTTCACCACCTAAAAAGCCAACCACCCCTTCGAGTTTAATAATTTCTTGACAGACCTCACTTAAATCATGCCAGTACTTTTCCCAATAAGGCATTAAAGCTTGATAAAGTTCTTTGGCGGTTAAACTTTTAGTTTGTTCTTCTTGATTCCATAAATAGATTACTTCTGCCCCAGGGCATGGTTGATTAAAGTTTAACTGATGCTTAGCTAATTTCAATAAAACTTCTTCTGATAACTGGAATTGATGCACGGCGGTTTCCACGATCTGTTTTAAGCCTTGCGGGAACTTCTCTAATTGAACTAAACGACCATGTTGATAAAGCGATAATAAGGTACGCTCTCTTTCGAGTTCAATCATTAATTGGAAATTAGCTTTTGATTGTTTAATTAACGTTAATTCATAAGCTAAAGCTGCACTAGCTAAACCAATATCGATTACTTTTAAACCTGCCCCTTCGACCATACTAACTTGTTGGTAAATCTCTTCCTTTGGCGCAGTTAATAAATCTATATCTAACGTAACTTGATTGAATTTTTGGTTGGGAGGTAATTTCTTATAAAAAATCCCATCAGCTAAAAACCGATAAATCTCACCGTTAACAATCAGCCAATTATCTTCAATTGGTGTTTTGAGCACTTTTTGATAAGCCGCTTGAATCAGCTCATTAGTAATTAACGCACCGTCTGGATTATCAATCAATTTAATTTTCCGGGGGATTAAGCGCAGCTTAGTAGCGGTAATTGCTAATAAAACTGCCTTCACCTCAAAGCCCATGATAGCCTTAGTTTTGGCTAAAAGATGTTTGATAGTTTGGCTAACGGTCGATTCACTACTAATTTGGCCATTTTTAGTTGCGAGATGTTTTTGGCGTTCAACATGTAAAACATTCAATTTACCGTTATGAAACTCAGCTAAAATAAACCGAACTTCAGCTTCAGTAATCTGAATCGTTGCTAAGACATCATAAGTAAGCACAACATCCCTCCTTTAGCCAATCTATTATTTTTAATTATATAATAATTCTCACAAAAAATACAGTCAGACAGATTGGATAAATAAATTGTTTCTGGAAGGCTTTTAAGCGCTAAATAAATAAAAAACTTGCATCGAGCAAGTTTTTTATGAGGAAATAATACAAAGGAGTTTAAATGAAAAAATTTGACTTTATCTAACCTAGCTATAATATAATCATGAATTGTGTAAACTATGTGAAATCCAACAAGAATTTTTTAATCTTTTTTGCATTGCGGAAAAAGTATCTTCACTAATGATATGTTCAATCCGACAAGCCTCAAGTTCTGCCAATTCCGCTTTAATCCCTAAACAATTCATTAAAAATTGTTTAATCGTTTGGTGCTTTAAAACTAAAGTTTCAGCTTGCACTAAACCACTGGGCGTTAATTTTATTTCCGCTTGCGCATTGATAATTAGTAATCCGCGTTCTTCTAGTAAATGGACCGCTCGCGAAACACTTGGTTTACTAAAGCCCAAGGCGCGCGCAATATCAATCGCTCGGACTAGTCCCGCTTGTTGTAATAAAAATATTGTCTTTAAATAATTCTCTTGTGATTCTGCAATTTTCATGTACTCACCTACATTTCAATAAGTAACTTCCCGCAAGTATAAACCACTGGCTGGCGCTTTATACCGACAGACACCTTTCTCTTTAGCTGCTAACATCGCTTCAACTTCTGTGATTGTTAGTTTACCTAAACCAACTTGTATCACGGTCCCAATTAACATCCGGATCATATAGCGTAAAAAGCTATCACCGGTAATAGTAAAAATGAGTAGCTCAGCTACTTGTCTGACACTAAATTCACTAATGGTCCGAACTTGTTGCTTTCTTTCTTTTAAAGTAGTGGTATTAAAAGAGGTAAAATCATGGGTTCCAACAAAGCATTGTAATACTTCTTTAATTAATAATAAATCTAACGGGCGATTTAATTGGTAAGTATATTTTCTTTCAAATAAGTTGTAAGCCCCAACATTGACTTTATATTCATAAGTTTTACTTTTAGCCCCATAACGAGCATGAAATTCATTGTTGACTAAAATAACTGCCTGAATCCGAATATCTAAAGGTAATAAACTATTTAAGCCAGCTTTTAAACGTAATGGTGAAATATTTAAGTCAGCATCATAATGAAAGACTTGGCCATAAGCATGGACACCCGTATCAGTCCGACCACTACTAACAATTTTAATCGGCTGATGGTATAAGGTCGTTAAAGCCTTTTCAATCACTACTTGAATACTATTGCGGTGGGGTTGCGCTTGCCAACCACGATAGTTAAAGCCATCGTAAGCCACAATTACTTGATAACGATTCATAATAAAACTAGTGCAAATTGAGCGATTAATACTAAAAAAGCTAAGCTACTCATCAGCCAGTCACCACCGTTGGGGTGAAACTGGCGATAACGGGTCCGCTTCGCTTCGACCACGTAACCCCGAGCTTCCATCGCATTAGCTAAATCTTCAGCTCGTTTAAAACTCGCCACAAATAAAGGAATAATCAACGATAAAATCCCTTTAATCTTTTCTTTTAGTTTACCTTGATCAAAATCAACCCCGCGAGAAGCTTGAGCCTTCATAATTCGTAAAGCTTCTTCGATTAAAGTCGGAATAAAACGCAACGCAATCGAGATAATCATCGCAATCTCATGAGCTGGTACTTTTATAACTTGTAAGGGTGCTAATAAATCTTCAATCGCATGAGTTAAATCCAAGGGTTTCGTTGAAGCAGTCAAAATTGTTGTAATCATTAACATTAAAAGTAAGCGGACCACGATATATAACGTTTGGGTTAAGGCGTTTAAATGTAATTGATATTTCCCTAAGGTTAATAACACTGGCCCTTCTTGAATTAGCATCGCATTTAAAACCAAGATAAAAGCCATCATAAACAACATTGGCCGAAAAGCTTTCCAAATAAAGTTAAGGGGCAAGCGTGATAAAAGATAAGCGAAAACTACCGCTAGCGCAATTACGCCATAACCTAAAAAACCCGCTGGTAAAAAAATCGCAACTAAGATTAACAACATACTAATCATCTTAAAGCGGGGATCACGCCGATGAAGTAGAGAGTTTAGTGGTAAGTAACGACCAATAATAATGTTATTCATGGCGCACCTCGTTAACAATCGCCGCCACTAAATCAGCTTCGCTCACGACATCTTGATCAATCTTAAAGCCTTGAGCGAGGAGTTCTTCTTTGAGTAAGACGACTTGTGGGGGTTTAATATCCAATTGTTTTAATAATGCTTGATTAGCAAAAAAGTCCTTAGTTAAAGCATGTAAGATAACTTTACCATCATCTAAAACCACCACTTCATCACAATAATTTAGTACTTGTTCCATATCATGGGTAACCATAATAATCGTTTTATGTTCTTGTTGATTTAGTTCTTCAAATAAGCGCATCATCTGTTTACTACCTTGCGGATCTAAACCAGCCGTTGGTTCATCTAAAACTAAGACCGCTGGGTCTAAAGCTAAAATGCCCGCAATCGCGACTCGTCTTTTTTGACCACCAGATAACGTTAAGGGTGAAACGCCATAAGTGGCGGGCTCAATTCCCACCTCTTTTAAGCAACGCTCACTAATGCTAATCGCTTCAGCTTCTGCTACTTCAAAATTCTTGGGTCCAAAGCTCACATCTTGTAAGACTGTTTCTTCAAATAATTGGTATTCGGGAAATTGGAAAACTAAACCAACTTGTTTGCGTAAACCTTTAATTTTCCGGGGTTTCTCATTGGGGGTAATTAAATAATCTAAGACTTGGACTTTTCCACTAGTTGGTAATAATAAAGCATTAAGATGTTGGACTAACGTGGTTTTACCACTGCCAGTCGCCCCAATAATACCAATAATCTTACCAATCGGTAAGGCTAAGTCAATTTGTTTTAAGGCTTCTTGTTGGTAGATGGTACCTTCGCCATAGTGATGGCTTACTTTTTCAAACGCAATTGACATAAATCCGCCACCAAACTTTCCATTTTAATATGATTACTAATCACAACCCCTTGTGCTTGTAATTGCTTCGTAATCTTATAAGCAAACGGCACATCCAATTGTAAACTAAGTAATTGTTGTTCTTTGATTAGGACTTCAGCTGGTTCACCCATGGAAATAATCCGGCCCTCATTTAACACAATGACATAATCACTTAAAGCGGCTTCTTCAATATCATGGGTAATTGAAATAATCGTTAAATGTTTTTCTTGATGAATCTTTTGGATTAATTCACTGATCTCTTTTTTACCACGAGGATCTAACATGCTCGTCGCTTCATCAAAAATTAAAATATCTGGTGCCATGGCTAAAACCCCCGCAATCGCGACTCGTTGCTTTTGACCTCCGGATAATTTACTTGGTTCCCGATCTAGATAATCTTTCATCCCAGTTTCAGCGGCGAAGGTTTCAATAATAGCATCCATCTCAGTTGGCAAAACACATTTATTTTCTAAGCCAAACGCAATATCATCGGCGACCGTCGAACCAATAAACTGATTATCGGGATTTTGAAAGACAATCCCAATCTTAGTTCTAATTTCACTTAAATTTTGATCATTAAGTGCTAGTCCAGCAATCTCGATCGAACCACTTTTCTGGGGTAAAAGACCGACTAAAAGTTTAGCTATCGTACTTTTACCACTGCCGTTTTCACCGATAATCGTCGTATAGCTGCCTTTTTTAATCCCAAAGGAAAGATCACGAATTACTTCGTGTTTGCCATCGTAACTAAAATTTAGATCTTTTACTTCAATATAGTTCATCGTTGCTCCTAATAACTTTCACATTATACTAAACCACACTAAAAAACTCAATCAATGACCAGCTGAGTAATTGATTGGTCAAGTTTGCCTAGTTATGACTAGTAGTTACTTTTAAACCTTTATCAATCGCAAAGTCTTGTTTTAAGCGGTTTAATAACTGCGTTAAATCTGCTTGAATTAAAGTCAAATCTGGTAGATAACTTTTTTCTAAGCTTAAAGTACCAGCTTGTTCCGTGATTTTATAATCTAAGGCTTTAAAATCAGCTTGAAAGCTAGCCGCTAAACTTTGGTCGAAATAAATCACTTGCTGGCTTAAAGTAAGCTCTTGGTGTGGAAAATCTTTTAGTGCTTGGTTGATGATGGTTAAGTAATCCGCTAGGCCTGAATCATCAATTAAGTTTAATGGCTTAGTCCTAGCGGTTAGCTCGTCTGTTTCCTCATCAGTTGCGCTGGGTGTGGTTTCCTCACTTGTCTCAGCTCGCTCTTTATGATTTAAGGTCAAATCACCACTAATTGGTTGGGGCCGATCAGTATCTTGTTCCTTACTTTCATAGTAATCATTATACTTCTTGAAAAAGTAAGCTGCCCCAGCAGCGGCGGCTCCTAAACCGAGCAACGAAGTAAATAACTTCTTCATAGGTATCCCCTTTCTTTACTTTATTTCTTGACGCCTTTACTACCATTACCAGCATAATTAGCTAGAATATTAGTATCATACGAGAAGGTTAATTGCGCTTTTTGGCGCTTACGATCAATCGCTTGCTCAATCAATTGTTCTAATAAGGCAGGATAATCAACTCCACTAGCTTGCCATAAATAAAAAGCTAATGAACCAGGAATGGTATTAATCTCATTCACATACACCGCTTGGGTCGCACTATCGACTAAAAAATCAATCCGACTAACGCCACTAGCGCCTAAAGCCAAAAAAGTCGCTTTAGCCAAAGCTTGAATCTGGCTTGTCATCGTGGCACTTAATGGCGCTGGAATAATCCGCGTTGCGGAAGCCATGCCTTTACTTTTATCATTACTTTGGTATTTATCAAAATAAGTCAATAAAGTAGAAGTACCACCCACTTGTTCTAACACTGAAGCAGTTTGACTCCATAAGTCACCTAAGACTGAACAGTTTATTTCAATTAAGTTTTCAACTGCCTTTTCAATCACAATCTTCCAGTCAAATTCACTAGCCAACTTAATAGCTTCTTTTACCTCTGCTTCATCTTTAGCCACTGAGATGCCAACCGAAGAACCTAAGCGAGCGGGTTTCACCACGACGGGATAACCTAAAGCTTCAATCTTAGCTAAGAAATTTGTTGGATCTAATTGATATTCATGAGTCAAAAACCACGTCCAAGGCACAATGGGTAAGTCATTGGCGGCTAAGATCTGTTTCATAAACACTTTATCTTGTCCGACGCCCGCTGCGATAACATCACAACCACTATAAGGCAAATCTAACATTTCTAAAAATCCTTGGACCGTACCATCTTCGCCATTAGTCCCATGAATAATTGGTAACGCCACATCTAAGGGATAAGCAGGGTTTTTACCCCAAAGCTGCTCTTTTAAAAACCGATAATAAACTTGCCCATTTGATTTAAAGAAAATTACTTGCTGTTGCGGTTGGGTAATTTGGTTTAAATCACGATAAGTTTCTAACTCTAAAAGATTATTACTCGAATAAATCTTGCGATCTTTGGCAATATAAAACGGCACAGTTTGATATTTTGTTGCATCAAATGCTTGCATCGCTTGAACCGCTGAGATGATACTAATTTCATGTTCAACCGATTCTCCCCCAAAAAATATCGCTACTTGTATTTTCATTTTTTTCTCCTTAATCAAAATAAACAGGTAAGTCTTGCTCTAAAATTGTTAAAGCAGTAAGCAGTTCGGAAGTGGTATTTTTGCGTGATAATTCAGGTAATTGATTAAGCGGGAAAAAATCTACACCTAAAACCTCGTGATTCCCATTTGGTTTTCCCCCAATGATTTCAGCCGTTAAATAAAAACAATATTCCGATACTAATGTCGGATAATTCTTATATTTTTCCCGTTGAAACACCGCTAATAACCGACCTGGTTTGACCTGATAACCCGTTTCTTCTAAAACTTCTTTTTGGGCATTTAAGCTCAAGGATAAGAAAACTTCACACCATCCCCCGGGTACCGCCCAACCTAAATCATCTTTTTCTTGAACCATTAATAACCGATTGTCATACAAGATTAGACATCGAACAGAAGCGTTCGGGGTAGGATAAACCTCACGTTCAAAAATATTTTGAGTTAAAGCTGGCTTAGTATAATTATTTAACATGGTTAAGCTGATCTTCTCTAATTCGCGATAGTTTTCTAAGGCATAATCGTCTTTTGAATAGCGTTGACCAATTTTGCTGATACTTAAGACCCGCATTAAATATTCATTCCATTCCATAATTTACCTCTTTATTATCTTATCATAGAAACGAAGGACTGCCTATTGATTAAAAGCATCCGGTAAATCATTTTCGATCAAAATAATATCCTCAACTTGAGCCTGTTGAAAGACCACTTGAAAGGCTTCCGCAGTTGAAGGCACAACCCTAACTTGTGCTAAAGGAAACCCACTAGCTTTTAAGCCAGCATAAATATCCGCTGTTTGTTTTTCACCGACTAAAATTACTTCATCGACTTGATTCAGCATTTGCTCGCCAAAATGATAGTTCTCTTCCGCTTGACGCACCCCTAAATCAATAAAACCGGGTGTAATAATAAATTTACGTGCTGGCATTTGAGCTAAAATTCGTAATGATTCTTTCGCACTAGCTGGATTGGAATTAAAAGAATTGTCGATAAAAGTAAAATTATTAATCTTTTTCAATTCTAAGCGATTTTTAACTTGCTTTAAGCGACTCACCGCCAGTTGTAAGACAGACCAAGTTAAACCTAGTTCACGACCTAAGGCTATTCCCGCCAACACATTCGCTACGTTATGTTCACCTAATAAGGGGCTTTGAAAAGGGAAGTTACCTTCTGTTTTACTTTTAACGATAAATTGACTGCCAGTTAAAGCATAACTAATCTCTGTAGCTTGATAATCTACGTCTGGGTTATTAATCCCAAACCACTTAATCTGACACTCATTTTTTAACTTATAACTTGCAATATATGCATTATCGCGATTTAAAATACCAACCCCAGTTGCTGGTAAACTTTCAATTAGGCTCATTTTTTCTTTAATTATATTATTTAATGTTTTAAAAGTTACTAAATGTTGATAACCGATTGATGTCACAATCCCATACTGCGGCTCGACAAACCGTGCTAATTGTTTAATCTCACCCACTTTATCTGCCCCCATCTCACAAACAAAGATCTGATGTAAAGCGGTCAACTGTTGCCTGATGGTCATCGTAATTCCCATCGGTGTATTAAAGGAGGCTGGAGTCATTAAACAATAATACTTTTGGCTTAAAATCTCAGTCACAATATTTTTAGTTGAGGTTTTACCATAACTTCCAGTAATTCCAATTTTAATCAAATTAGGTCGATTGCGTAAAATTGAAACAGCTTTTTGTTGGTAAAGTATATGAAAGAGCTTTTCTAACGGCCAAGTTAGCAGCCCCGTTAAGCCCATTAAAAACCAAGGTAACCAGTTAATTAGTCCAGCCAAATAAATAATCCCGTCATAACGATAAAACAAGAAGCTTATCACTACTAATAACACCAAATAAACTGTAATTTGGCGTTTGACGCGCGCTGTGATTTTTAGCGGAATAATATAATGCCGTTTTTGGTCTTTTTGCCAAGCTAAATAACTGATAGCCCCTAAAACCAGTGAAGCTACTAAATAACTAAAGGAATTAAACCAAAGCTTTAAAATTAATAAACTAACTAAGAGTAATAATGGACCAGAAAATAAACTAGCTGAATTTTTGAATTGATCAATTAACCAGTTTTTTAAACGTCTCAATTCATAACGGTTTTGTTGGAAAATTAATAACACATACTTCAATTTAATTAAGCCATAGGTCACGATTAAAACCATCGTTAAATATTTAAAACTTGCCATCTTATTTATCTCCTAACAGAAAGACCGCTAAGACTTTCAGAAAACGATCCATTTGGTGCCAATAAGCAAAATGGTCGTCCCCTTGAAAGATTGCTAAACCAGCTTGCGGAATCTCTTGTTCCATGACTAGGCCCATCCATAAAGGTGTGGCTTGATCTTGGTCACCCCAAACTAACAATACTTCCGCCTGAATTAGGGCTAAATACGGTCTTAAATCAAAGTTAACAATATATTTAAAAGAAGTCTGCATTAAGGGGCTAAGCTTTTTATAATCTTCACTTCCAAAATAACCACTTAACCGTTGAACAAGTGCTTCAAGTCTCAAGCCTAATAACACTCTTTTTATTATTTTATAGGTTTGCATTTTAAGCTTTAAAGCCAGACTCCGGCGCGGTAGTAAACCGGCTCCACCCGTTATTACCATTTTGTTCACGGGATATTTTGCACTATACAACAAAGCAATCCGAGCACCAAAAGAGTGGGCAATTAAGATCGGTGGATCTAACTTTAAAGTAGTGATAAATTCTCTTAATAACAACATATACTCGAAAACACCCCAGGGAGTAGTAGGCGTACTGCTTGCCCCAAACCCGGGTAAATCTATGCTATAGACTTGAAAATTAGGGGCTAAAGCTGTTTCAATTGGTGCCATCATGCTGAGATTTTGTCCCCAGCCGTGCAACAAAATCACAACTGAACCCGTTTGACCCGTTGCTGAATAATTAATCGTTTCGCCTAATAATTGAATTTGCATAATTTATCGATGCTCACTTTTAGTTTTCTTCTCAAGTTTAATTCGTTTAACTTTTCGATCTTTTTTCGGTTCGATAATAAAGATTACACCATTAGCGGTGTTTTCCGCATAAATGATATACCCATAAACATCCACGATTTTTTGGACAATGGATAAGCCTAACCCAAATGAACCTTCACTACCTTTTTCATATGGCCGAAACATTTTCTCCCGCCACTCAGCACTAATCGCTGGTCCATCGTTAGAAACACTTAACCGTTGGCTTGTCAATTCAATTTGAATTTCCGAAACCGCATAACGAAAAGCATTATCTAATAAGTTTTCCATTACGACGCGCCACGGTTCTTCATCCCCAAAATATTCCACTTCTTCTAAATTTGGTTTGATTGTTAGCTGTGGCCGAATTACTTTTAACGACAAAATGGTCTTTTCAATTATTTCGCGCATATTAACCGTTCCAATATCTTTATTGGTAGTTAAATAACCAATCCGATTTAATAGTAGTAAGTTATGAACTTTTTTATCGAGCCGATCCGCATGTTCGATAATAACATCAATACTGTTCTCTAACGTTTTATATGGATAAATTCCATCTTTAATGCTTTCACTATAAGACTTAATAGTAGCGATTGGTGTTTTTAAATCATGTGAAATATTTTGAATCAATTCCTCTTTGATTTGTTCTTGCCGTTTGACTTCTTCACTCAATGAAACAATGGCTTCAGCGACTTGACCAATTTCACCACGTTTCCCAATTTTCAGTTTCGCTGGTTCATTTTGGCGGATTTTCTCAATAAAATTTTGTAAATGTCTTAAAGCGTTAATTAAATACAAAACCCAAAGTAAGATAATCGCAAATAGTAAAGCTACAACCGTAATTATCGCATTAATCACGGTACTGATTAAAGAACTTTTAAACTCTTTTTGGTAATCGCTATTTAAGATTGTTACTAGGTTACGGTCTTCTGCTAAAAAAGTTAAACGATATAAGGTGTTTTGTCCATTAAAATTAAAAGAATAAGTTTTAGCTGGTTGTTTCTGCGTTTGAATTTGGTTAAGTAAATCATTGAAAATTACCGTTTTATACCGGTCAAAACCGACACCACTATAAATCGCGCCATTTTCAATAATTGCATTGGTAATACTCGGATTTTCATCTATCAAAATAAAACCATAATCTTCTTCGTTTTTGTAATAAGTATAAATATAGCTATCTTGACTCGTCTTTAAAACTTGCGACATCTGAGCATAAGAAAATGTATCAATATTACCATTTAGGTAAAAGTAAAAGAAAGTTAAAAAAACCGAAACGAAAACTAAAACAATTCCCGAGAATTGTTGGGTTAAACTTAATTCCTGAAAAAATGCAAAAAAGCGTCGCATTAGCCTAACCGATAACCAAAGCCATACATCGTTTGGATATTTAAAGCAGGCATTTTCTTTCTCAAGCGGCGTAAGGTATCGTCAACTACTCGGTCACTACCGTAATAATTCTCATCCCACACTTGGGTTAAAATTTGTTCGCGGGAAAATGCGGTACCCCGGTTTTTTACAAACAATAATAATAATTCAAATTCTTTCGTGGTTAAATCAAGCAAGACACCTTGGTATTCAACCGTCCGCTGATTTAAATCAATTTCATAATCATCGATAAAAATGGTGCTGCGGTCTTCCCGATAAGTCCGCCGCATAACATTATTCACTCTTAAAACTAGTTCTTTGGGTGAGAATGGTTTGGTAATATAATCGTCGCTACCCTTTTCTAAACCAATAATCCGATCAAACTCCTGGTCGCGGGCCGACATGAAAATTACTGGAATATCACGTGAGCGTCGGCGGATTTCTTCAATTAAATCAAAACCACTTTTATTCTCTAACATGATATCTAAAATCCAAAGATTGACATCATCCGCTTCAATATTGCTAATCGCCTCATCATAAGTGAGATAAGCGCGCACTTCATAACCCTCTTGTTCTAGGTAACGCTTAACCAACTCATTTAAATCTTTCTCATCTTCCACGATACAGATAACGCGTTTCATTCACTCACCTCCTGACGATTTTACTAGTTAACTAGTTATTTCATTAATTAACTCAACTACCTCATTCACTAATGACTGACAAATTTCATCAGTCGCAGCTTCAACCATCACCCGAATTAGATTTTCCGTACCAGAAGCGCGGACCAACACGCGTCCAGCATCAATTAATTGCTGTTCAATTTGATTAACTTTGATCTTTAACCGAACATTTGTTAAGACAGCGGTCTTATCCGAAACGGGCACATTAACTAATAATTGGGGATATAAGCGGACGGGTTGGGCTAACTCAGCTAATGATTTCCCACTCGCCAGCATTACTTCTAAGACTTTTAAAGCCGCTAATTGGCCATCACCAGTCTTAGCATGTTGTTTTAAAATCATATGGCCTGATTGTTCACCACCTAAAGTATAGTTATCTAAAGCCATGGCTTCATAAACATATTTATCGCCTACACTAGTAATAACACTGTTTAAACCTGCAGTTTTTAACGCTTTTAATAAACCATAATTCGACATTTGAGTGATAACTAAAGTTTCATCTTTTAATTGACCCTGAGTAGCTAAATAATTGGCTAAGATAAATAAGAGTTGATCACCATTAACCACCTCACCATTTGCATCTACCGCTAACATCCGATCGGCATCACCATCAAAAGCAAAACCTACATCACATTTTTCCTTTAACACTAACGCTTGTAAAGCTGATAAATGAGTAGAGCCACATTGGTGGTTAATATTAACGCCATCAGGTTGATCATTAATTACGACTAACTGAGCATTAAAGGCTGAAAAAAGTTGTTTCGCCCCCCTGGTGGCTGAACCATTGGCTAAGTCTATACCGATTTTAAAAGCTGATAAATCATAAGTAAATAAACTTTTTAAATAAGTGTAATAGTTATCCACTGCATAGCTATAATCATAAACGCGGCCAATTTTATGTTTTAAGGCATAAGGTATCGCACTTTGCTTTAAAATATTAGCACTGATATCCGCTTGTAGTTTTTCATCAATTTTATAGCCACCCGCTGAAAAGATTTTAATCCCATTATCACTAAAAACATTATGACTAGCAGAAATCATAATCCCGCAATCAAAGTCAGTTTGTGTCATGAGATAAGCAATCGTTGGGGTACTAACTACACCCGTTAAATAAACATCTGACCCGCCTTGCGTAATACCTAAAACTAACGCAGCTTCGAGCATGGGCGAAGATAAGCGTGTGTCACGACCAATGATAATCTTACCGCGGCCTTCTAAGCTAAAACGGTAACCACAAAAGTGACCAACCTGACGGGCTAGTTCACCCGTCAAGCTCAGATTAGCTTCACCGCGAATCCCATCAGTTCCAAATAATTCTGCCATTAATCACCTTTGATGACCTTTAACGCGATGGTTGGTTTAGCTAAAACATATTTATTTAAAATATTATTTCCTTCAATATAAATCGGTAATTCTTGTTCGCCCAGTTCGACAGCTTGTAAATCAATATAAATCCGACCAATATTTTCAGCAGTAATACCTGCCAAGTTGGTTGCTGTACCAATTACTGTCACATTTAAATATGCTTCTTCAGTATCATGTAAGGTGAATTTATAACCCTTGAGATTGTTGATGGCCACGATTGGTACTCGTTCCACCACCAGCTGTTCAGCTGGCTTTAAAGTAATTTTCATATTGACTTTACTAGCACTCGCATTTCGAATTCCACTTGGTAGTTCAATATTTTGGGTAAAATCGGTACTAGCCGTTAGTTTTGTTGCATCTAAATTTAATTTAATTTCATGATATTTGGCTAAGATACTATCATTAGCATACAGAGTGATTGAAGCATGGTCTAAAGTAATTGAATCAATCGCCATATTATTAGGAATTTCACCAATCGGTACCACGGTAATCGCGACTGATTTATTTGGAGTCGTCACTGGGACTTTAACCTTCACAAATGATGGCAATAAGTCGACTTGCATCTTTTCACCTTTAACATTATAAGCATAAATTGGTGCTTCTGTTTCAAAGGAATCACTTTGACCGCGCACATCAATTAAAGCTTTAACATAGGCAATACTATCAACTGTCGATTGCGAAGCTTTCACTAAGATTTCAGTGGTCGCAAACTCTGGTTCTCCAAGTGCATAAATTGGATCCATTAAATTACTATTAACATAGTCATGACTTAATAAGAATTTACTTGTTACTTTCTTACGGATAGTTACCACCACCGATGAAGGTGAGAAGACAACTTTAACTTTGGAAGAAAAGTCAACGGGAGAAATCTTAATTTGATGTTGCCCTTCTGACACACCAGTTAAGTCCGCGACTGCTCGATGATTACCTTTATTTTTAACTGCTTGGATATCCGCAGAATCACCAAAAATAGTCGCGGAAATCGTATCTGGTAAGCCAGTTACTTCATAAATCTCAGTATCGACGTTCACATCAAGTTTAATATTTTCAATTGGTAAGGATGGTTTAATCGAAACGTCTAAAATCGAACCTTCACCATAATAGAAAAATGAATAAAGAATTACCGCTAAAACAACAGCAACAAGTTTACTATAGCGTTGACTAAAGAGAATTCGATCCACCCAACCACTTAGCCAACGGAAAACTCGGACAACTGAATTTTCAATTGACTCAAAAGTATTCGTAACTTTTTTTCTTTGACTCGCGATTTGTTTCGCTACTTCTAATTTATCCAGCTTGTCTCTTTTTTGCCGGTTGTTATCGTTACTTGCCATCTTGATCATCCTTTCCTAATTCTGTATCTTCAGTCGGGATTACCACTGATTTTGCTTCAACTTGTTTACTTGGCTTGGCAGAAGCACTTTTCTCACTAGGTGTTTTTTTGTCTTTACTGCTAGCTGGACGACCGCGCTTTCTAAAGACATCAAAGAACCGTTCTGTTTCTGGCTTTAATTGATTAGTATCAGTCTCAAAAGCCATTTCATATTTATCTTTAGTTACTTTGGTGGTAGCTTGATTGATGATTTCAATTTCATCTTCAATTAAAGCTTTGGTTAAGTAGTTATAAAGTTTTTCAACCGTTAAAGTTGTTAATTCACCGTTTTCCGCGACCGAAATAACCCCAGTTTCTTCGGAAACAACAATGGTGATGGAATCAGTTACTTCACTGATTCCAATCGCCGCCCGGTGTCTAGCACCATAGCGCGATGGTAATTCCATTTCCGTTGGGGGGAAATAAGCTGAGGCACAAGCAATCTTATCACCTTGAATAATAACCGCCCCATCATGGAGTGGTGTGCTCGTCACAAAAATCGACGTAAGTAGTTCAGTCGTTACCACTGAATCTAGCTTAGTGCCTGTTTTAATATAATCGCTTAATGACTGTGCTTGTTCAATGGTAATTAAAGCCCCTGTTTTCTTTTCGGATAATTCTTTGGCAGCTTGGGTAATCACTTGGATTAATAGATTACGTTCACTACCAGATAAGGTTGCTATTTTTGAAAAGACACTAGTCTTACCTAACTTTTCTAAAATAGCACGGATTTCTGGTTGGAAAATAATAATAATCGCCAAAAATCCCCAAGTAACAAATATTTCAGTAATTGTTGAAACTGACTTTAAACCTAACATTGAAGCAAAGCCATTTAATAACATTACAAAAATAATGCCTTTAAAAATCTGGGCAGTACGCGAATTATTACGGACAATTTTAATACTATAATATAAGATGATACTTAATATGATGATATCAAGAAATGTTCGAGTGAATTGCAAGAACTTTGAGAATGTGTAGAAGTTTAACATAATTCTCCTCCTCTATCTATTTCAGTATAACACAAAATAAATCATCCGATATGTCTCATTTTAATTCAGCTTTATTACTTTAATCAGTTATTCGTTGTATAATATCAAATAGACAGAAGGCAGGAAGTTATGGAACAGCAGATCAGAGATATCAGTTATCAAGAGAAACAGATTAGACTTATCGGTACCGCTCACGTTGGATCAGCCAGTAGTGAATTAGTTACCGCGCAAATTACTGAATTTAAGCCCGATAGTATTTGTTTAGAATTAGATGCTAATCGTTATCAATCACTGATAAATCAAAACGGCTGGGAACAAACTAACTTATTAGAAATCATTAAATCGAAACGTCTCCTTTTTATGATTATTAATCTATATTTAGCCAATTATCAAAAAAAGATTGCTTCACAACTAGGTTCAACGCCTGGCCAAGAAATGCAGACGGCAATTAACTTAGCGCAAGCCCACCAAATTCCCATTCAATTAATTGATCGTGATATCCAAATTACTTTAAAACGCGCGCTACAAGCGTTATCTACCAAGGAAAAACTAACGTTGATTAAGGCCTTTTTGAATGAAGATCAACCAACCGACCAAGACTTTTCTAGTGAATTAAATCAATTATTAGTTGGCGATAATTTAAATAGTCAATTAATTGAGTTTGCGGAAGAACTACCAAATTTAACTCGAACGATTTTAACCGAACGTAATCAATATATGATTGAAAAAATAAAACAAGTCCCCGGTCAAAAAGTCTTAGTTATTGTCGGAGCAGCCCACTTAGCGGGTATTGTTGATGAATTTGATCATGAATATAATTTAGAACAATTAACCGCCTTAAAAGCGAAACGCTTCTCGCTCAGCTGGTTGAAGTGGTTAGTACCAATTACTATTTTAACCTTAATTATCCATTCCTTTACTATTAGCGTGAACTTAGGTTGGCAAAACGTCACCAGTTGGATTATTACTCATAGTGGCTTAACCGCCTTAGGCGTACTTATCGCTGGTGGTTCAAGTTTAAGTATTCTAACAGCTTTAATCAGCGCTCCCTTTACCGCTTTAAATCCTTTAATTGCATGCGGTTGGTTAGTTGCTTTAGTTGAAACAAAACGTCGTACACCTAAAGTCAGAGACTTTGAATCACTCTACCAAGATTTTTCTACTTGGCGCGGGTGGCGGAACAATCAGATTCTCCGCATCTTCTTAATAACCATCTTAGCTAATCTCGGTAATATCATCGCAACCATCATTAGCGGAACCAATCTTCTATTGCATAAATAAAAAACTTAGCTATATTCAAAGTTTGATAGTTTTTAGATTTAAAATTAATCAGTCAAAATCTCTAGAACTAAGTTGTAAAATCAAAACTTTGATTAATAGCATTAATAAACATGGCGTTCTAAAGGGTTTAGGCAAACCAGAAGTGCTAAGGCATTATAATCCTAAAGCTTATTCCAGAAGAATTAACAAAGAAGATAGACCAGTTTATCGAGTAGAAGAAAATCACTTAATTATTTTAACTGGCAAAGCACATTATAAAGACTAGTGAAATTTAAACAAAAAAGTAATATACCATTTTAGAATATGATGTGCACCTGGAAAATTATCCTTCTTATTTGCATAAAAAGTCCCAAAGAATCTTACCAATATTAAGTAGGCTAGATTCTTTTTATTTTATTTTTATTAATAGATAAACTCATCAATCATTATTGTTATAATTTTTTTAACTAGATAATTGTTTAGTACTTACTTAATAAACTCTTAGTTTTGTTTAATCCACTAATCCAGCAGGATAGCTTAAAAAGGATGGATAGTTTGAAATAAAAAACCCCTTACCAGATGTAAGTTTAGGGGTTTAACTCAAGAAATAATTGACGATTAAATTACTGTTTAAAACTACGGATAATATCTTTAATATTTAACTTATTACCATAATTTAATGAACCTAAACGATAAATATAAATTGACAAATAAGCAATTCCAATCGTAGTTACAGCTAAGATAATGGCAGAAATCAAGATTTCATAGAGACTAACCGAAGTTAACATAAACCGAATTGGCATGGTAAATAAAGCCACAAACGGGACATAAGAACTAATTACAACCAGTTTTGAAGCTGGGGTGCTTAACGCGATACTGGCGATGAAAAAAGCTACCACAAAAAGCAAGGTTACGGGAGTAACTGCACTACCCACATCTTCAACTTTAGAAACTAACGAACCTAAAGCAGCAAAGATAAATAAATATAAACCATAACCTAAAAATGAGAAAATAAGATAAACCAGTAGCACTGGTAAACTCAATGATTCTGCAAACATCTCCAAAATAAAGCTCGGATAATTGCCTTTATTCAACCAAAAACTTAGTAAAGCCGCTAAGATGATGACACTGACTTGAATGACCCCCGCTAGACCCACCGCGAAGACTTTCCCAACAATTAAAACTGGTGGCTTCGTACTAGTGATTAATAATTCCATCGTCCGATTATCTTTTTCCCGAGCGACACTAGAGGAAACTAATTGACCAAATAATAAAACCAACATATATAACACAAACATAAAGACATAAGCGAAAGCAAAACCACTACCGGAATCTTTACCGATTTTATCGACTGATGCGGTAATCGAAATGTTTTGAGCAGCATTTACGACATTGGGATCAATTCCTTGTTCGCGTAACTTTGCTTCAAAAAATAATTGGCGCATAATAGATTCTAGTTGACTTGGTAAGTAATCATACATGGACTGATCTAAAACAATATATTTATAAGCCGTTGCGGATGAAATCACAAACCCCTGAGTTAATTTTTTCTCCGTAATAGCTGTCCTTAAAGCTGTCTCAGCGGAAAAAAGTTCAATTCCTTGGGTTGATAGGAAGGCTTTTAAAGTTTCAGTGGCTGGATCAGCTTCTGTTAAAAAGACAAAGCCAACGCCGGAAAAATCAATACCTTCATAATAATCGGGGTTAGCCTCAACTAAATCAATATCTCCATCATGAGTAAAGAAGTTCGCAATCGTGGGAAGCGAAACAGCTAAAAAAGCTAACACGCTTAAAATAATCATCGTGATACGATAACTTTTTTTCTTTAACATTTCTTTCAGCTCAAAGTTAAAGACGGTTAAAATATTTTTCATTCGTCGTTACCTCCCACTGTTTGTACAAATATTTCTTGTAAGCTTGGTGTATAATCCATGAAAGTTTGAATATCCGCTTCCGCTTGTAATAAATAACTTAATAAATCATGTTTATTTTTCTCTGGTGCTAAGCTAATTCGCCAAATACCATTAATGACTTCGACTTGATAACCTTGTTCAATTAGCTTTAACCTTAAATCATCGGTTGGTGCGGCTAACTGAACAGTCACTTTATTTAACCCACGTTCTTTTTTAATTTCAGCTAATGAACCAGTTAAAACAATCTCACCATGTTCGATAATAGCGATATCATCACAAAGCTCTTCCACATAGGGCATCTGGTGACTAGAGAAAATGATAATCTTATGCTGATTAACAAACTCTAGAATAGCTTGTTTAAAAACATCAGAATTCACTGGGTCTAAACCACTAAAAGGTTCATCTAAAATCAAAATATCAGGGTCATTTAAAAAGGCTTGAGTTATTTGAACTTTCTGTTGATTACCTTTTGATAAAGTTTCCATTTTACGGTTTAAATATTCTTCAATCTGAAAGCGTTTGGCCCAATACCGAACGGTTTGATCAGCTTCAGCTTTACTCGCTTGGCGTAACATTGAAAAATAGACTAACTGATCATACACGGTTGATTTACTATACATTCCGCGCTCTTCGGGTAAATAGCCAATTTGATAATCAGCAACCGTAAACTTTTTCCCATCAACATAAATCTCTCCGCTATTAGCTTTAAACACATCCATTAAGATGCGCAGTGTCGTAGTTTTCCCTGCCCCATTGCGACCCAGAAAACCAAAGACCTGTCCGCTATGAACCTGAAAAGAAATATCTTTTAAGACATGGAAATCATCAAAATACTTGTTAATTGTTTGAAAATTTAATTCCATTATTACCTCCACTAAACTTTAGGCTTTACGCCATATCACTAGTCCAAATCAAATTCTCAGCTAAAATAGTTTTAATCTCAGCTAAATTACTAATAACTCGATCAGCTTGGGCTTGCTTTAAAGCGGCTTGTTGGGTTACATCACGAGCTAAACCAATCGTAAAAGCATGAGCGTTTTTACCCGCCACGATATCACTGACGGTATCACCTACGTAAACCAAATTATCAATATTACTACCCAATTTCTCACAAGCTAATTTTAAGCCGTATGGATGAGGCTTAACTAATTTATTATCTAATTCATCTGTTCCAATAATAACATCCACATATTGATCAAGCTCTAAGATATCTAGTCCTAATTTTATCATCGAGCTAATTTTATTGGAAACGATCCCGACCGGATAATGGTTTTCCTTTAAATATTTAAGTAAATCACTGGCTCCCGCAATTTCTTGAAACATTGTTTGATGTAGTTCAATATTAATCGCCCGATATTCTTTAATTACTTCAGCTAAAGGCAAATCTGGAAAGAAATAACCAAGTGATTGTTCCAGTGGTGGTCCTAAAACTACCTCTTGCCAGTTCGCGGGTAATTCACTTTTTTGGTGATGCTTTTCAAATAAAGCAATAAATGTTTTTTGAATTAGTGGTTCAGTGTCAGCTAAAGTTCCGTCATAGTCAAATAAAATGGTCGGTCGAACCTTAATTAAACGGCGGAAAAAACCTAAATAACCTAACAGACCTAAAACAATAAATAAAATTGAAATTAGCTGAGCAATCCGAAATTCACCTAACATCAAACTATCAGCGCGAAAGCCTTCCACAAAAAAGCGGGTTACCCCATACCACATCAAATAAGCAAAAACTTGATTCCCACGTTTATGTTCACTGAACTTTTTTAAAATAACGACGATTAAAAACCAACCAAGCAAGTTAAGTGCGCTTTCAATCAAGAAAGTGGGTAAACGATAGTTACCACTAATAAACATATAATTTTTAATAAACGCTGGCCAACCCCGATAAAAGCTCTCTGAGACAATACTGCCATAAGCTTCCTGATTAAAGAAATTACCCCAGCGACCAATTGCTTGCGCTAATAATACATGCGGTAAAATTAAATCACCTAAGCGGAAAAAGCTAATTCGCTGGCGTTTAGCGAAGAAATAGACATAGACCGCCCCAAAAATCAGCGAGCCTTGAATTGCTAAACCACCTTCCCAGATCATAAAAATATGTAGTGGATTACTCAGGTAATAATTTAAGTTATAAAATACGACATACCATAACCGCGCGCCAACGACACCCCAAAAAATCGTCATAATAAATAAGTCGTCAATAACTTCAACTTTATAACCAGCTTTTGCGACATTCTTGCGAATAATCGCATAGCTTAGTAATGCGCCACTAACAATTAAAATAGCATACCATTTAATCGACCAACCAGCAATTTCAACAACAGTAGAGAAATCAGGAAACCAATGCATAACTTACCTCACATTCCGTTTTTTATTTTTAATGTGATGAAAGACTCGTTCATCAAACATTTTCGAACTATCTAAACCCATTTGTTTTAAAGTAAAATCAGTGACCGCTGCTTCAACTAACACGGACATATTGCGACCTTCTTTAACTGGGAAGACGATCTTGGGAACATCTATCCCTAAGATGTCTTGGTGAATGCGTTCTTCAATTCCGACGCGGGCGTAATTCCGTTCCGGATTCCACTTCTCTAGTTCAATCACAAAATCCACATCTGATTGTTCCAAGATAGCGCTCGCCCCAAACATTTGAACAATATCGATAATGCCTAAACCGCGAATCTCCAAAAAACCTTTTAAAAGCTCGGGTGGCTGACCGACAATCATCCGATGAACGCGACTAACAATAACCCGATCATCTGCGATTAAAACGTGACCTTTACGGATTAGTTCTAGCGCTAGCTCACTTTTTCCAATGCCGCTTTCGCCAGTAATTAATACTCCTTTACCAAAAACATTCATTAAAACGCCGTGAATATCAGTCGATGGTGCTAACTTTTCATCCAGATAACCAATCATGTCAACCAGCAAGCGATAAGTCGGTAGTTCACTGCGGAAAATCGGAAAATTCCGCTGTTGCGCAATTAAGCGCAACTGCCGGGGCGTTCGATGGCTTTTGCTAATAATAATCGTCGGAGTCAAATTATTAATCAAGCGACTAAAACGTTCAATCTGAATCTCTTCGGGCATTGTTTTAATATAAGCGATTTCTTTATCACCTAAAATCATGAGCCGTTTTAACGAGCTCCGTTTAAAAAACCCCGTTAATTCAAAGCCCGGCCGATTTATTTCCGGGGTAATAACTTCTCGTAATAAAGATGCTTCATCCCCAGTTACTTGGGTTAAAGCAAAGAATTTCTTTAGTTCGAGTAAACTAACACCTTTGCGTTCATTCATAACAACCTCATTTCAAAATTCTTTTTAGATATTGACCAGTATAACTATTCGGGACTTTGGCGATGGCTTCAGGTGTACCGGTGGCGATCAAACAACCACCATCATCGCCCCCTTCTGGTCCTAAGTCAACGATATAATCAGCTGATTTAATAATATCAAGATTATGTTCAATTACAATCACTGTATCGCCGTTTTCCACAATCCGTTCTAGCACGGTTAATAATTTTTTTACATCATGCGTATGTAAACCCGTGGTTGGTTCATCCAAAACAAAGACCGTTTTCCCGGTAGCTTTTTTCTGTAATTCACTCGCTAGTTTCACCCGTTGGGCTTCACCACCACTTAAAGTCGTCGAGTTTTGACCGAGCTTTAAATAATCTAAACCGACATCCGCTAAGATTTGTAGGCGATGGTTTAAAGCTGGAATGGCGGCGAAAAAGATTAAGGCTTCTTCAACCGTCATCTCTAAAATATCATAAATATTCTTGCCTTTGTATAATACTTGTAAGGTTTCTTCATTATAACGTTTACCATGGCACTCTTCGCAAGGTACATAAACATCCGGTAAAAAATGCATTGAGATCCGTTTGACCCCATCACCTTGACAATGTTCGCAACGACCACCACGCACATTAAACGAAAACCGACCTTTATCATAACCGCGTACTTTGGCTTCGACCGTTAACGCAAATAGATCACGAATAAAATCAAAAATCCCAGTATAGGTCGCGGGATTACTCCGAGGCGTTCGCCCAATCGGATTTTGGTCAATCGCGACCACTTTATCAACCTGTTCATAGCCAATTAAATTCGCATATTTCCCAGGTCGAATTTTTACTCGGCCTAATTTTGCAAGTAATGCTTTGGTTAAAACTTCATTAATCAGTGAAGATTTTCCACTACCACTAACACCCGTCACCACGATAAAAGTTCCTAAGGGAAAATTAACCGTAATATCTTTTAAGTTATTTTCGCTGGCTTTCACCACTTGTAAGTTTAAGCCATTCCCTTTCCGACGTTTTTTCGGAACCGGAATACTCAAGCGACCACTTAAATAATCACCAGTAATTGAGTTAGTATTAGCAGCGACTTCGGCTGGAGTACCCACCGCCACGACTTCACCACCATGATGGCCAGCGCCAGGACCGATATCAATAATGTAATCTGCAGCCCACATTGTCTCTTCATCGTGTTCTACTACGATTAACGAATTACCTAAATCACGCATATTCTTTAAAGCTAAAATCAAACGTTCGTTATCACGTTGATGTAAGCCAATTGATGGTTCATCTAACACATACAAAACTCCACTTAAACGTGAACCAATTTGAGTAGCTAAGCGAATTCGTTGCGCTTCACCACCACTTAACGAGCCCGCCATCCGATCTAAGGTTAAATACTCCAACCCCACATTATTTAAAAATTGTAACCGATCTTTAATTTCTTTTAATACTAACTTCGCAATTACCGCTTGTTCTGCAGTCAAGGTTAATTCTGCTAAAAACTTTAAGGCTTGTTTAATCGACATTTGAGTCCACTCGTAAATATTAAGTTGACCAATTTTAACACTTAAGGCCATCTCATTTAAGCGACTACTTTGACAAGTATCACAAATCTGATCAGCTAAAAAGCTACCATACCACTCCCGACTCGAACTAGAGGTTGTTTCGCGATAACGTCGTTCAATCAACGTCTTTACGCCTTCAATAAAATCAGTTCGCGCAAAAGAGTTTCCACTGCGGGAAGTAATTTGATAACTAATCGGTTCTTTTGAGCCATTTAAAATGATATCTAACTCAAAGGGGGTGAAATCTTTTAATGGTTTATCTAAATCTATTTGGTAATGATCTAATAAGACTTTATAAGTTTGCCAATCAATATTTTCGGAACCTACTAAATTTTTATAATAAACAATCCCGCCTTGATTAATACTTTTACTATCATCAGGAATTAATAAGTCCAAATCCACTTGTTGAATAAAACCTAAACCATTACAACGCGCACAAGCACCCAGTGGCGAGTTAAAAGAGAATAACCGGGGTTCAAGATTTGGAATGGAAAACCCACAATACTTACAAGCATATTTTTGCGAGAATAAAATATCTTCATTATTAACTTGGACCACTGCTAAACCAGCTGTTAATTTAACGGCTGTTTCTAAAGAGTCATGTAAACGCGAAATACTATCAGCGCGTTTTACAACCCGATCAACGACCACATCGATATTGTGGCGTTTGTTTTTCTCTAAAACAATGCCTTCTTCTAATAATCTAATCTTTCCATTAACGCGAACCCGAACAAAACCTTCTTTCAATAAATGTTCAAATAGTTCTTTATGGGTGCCTTTTTGTTCTTTGATTAAGGGTGCCATAATTGTCAATCTCGCATCATCCGGTTGTTGCATTAACTGTTCAACCATTTGGTTAATCGTCGTAGCTTCAATTGGTTCATGATGGATGGGACAATAAGGGGTGCCAATCCGGGCATACATCAAACGTAAAAAATCATATATTTCCGTAACAGTTCCGACAGTTGAGCGGGGGTTATTACTGGTTGTTTTTTGATCAATTGAGACCGCTGGTGATAAACCTTCAATTAAATCAACATCGGGTTTTTCAATACCACCCAAAAATTGACGGGCATAGGCACTTAGTGATTCGACATAGCGGCGTTGACCTTCCGCATAAATCGTATCAAAAGCTAATGAAGTCTTACCTGAGCCAGATAAGCCCGTCATAATTACTAATTTATTGCGCGGGACTAAGACATCAATATTTTTTAAATTATTGACGCGCGCCCCTTTAATTACAATGTTTTCTTGTTCCATTACTCTCCTCTATACTACAAACAACTTTTAACAAGACAGTTAGTCGCTGGCTTTCAGCTCTAAAATTATATCACGAAGTTCCGCGGCTCGCTCAAAATCGAGCACGCGGGCGGCTTCGTGCATTTCTCTATCTAATTTACTGATTAACTGATCACGTTCTTTTTGACTACCACGTAACTTCTTTCGCATTAAGTTCGCAGCCATTTCTCGGGTTTCTTTACTACTAATCGTATCGCGGATTTCTTTGACGATTGTGGTTGGTGTAATTCCATGCGCTTGATTATAAGCTTCTTGGATTTTCCGACGCCGATTAGTTTCATCGATTGCTTGGCGCATCGAATCGGTAATGGTATCTGCGTATAAAATAACCTCACCATTTTGATTACGGGCGGCCCGTCCAATCGTTTGAATTAAAGAACGACTCGAACGTAAGAAACCTTCTTTATCCGCATCAATAATCGCCACTAATGAAACTTCTGGCATATCGAGGCCTTCTCGTAATAAGTTAATCCCCACTAAGACGTCATACTTTCCTTTTCTAAAATCACGAATAATATCAATTCGGGCTAATGTTTTCGTCTCATGGTGTAAATAAACTACTTCATAACCATATTGTTTTAAATAAGAAGTTAATTCTTCTGCCATTTTAACTGTTAAAGTCGTAACTAAGACACGTTCATTTTTTGCTTTACGTAAATTTATTTGTTCCATCAAGTCATCGATTTGACCAGCTGATGGTTTAACCGTAATGGCCGGATCAAGTAACCCAGTTGGTCGAATGATTTGTTCTACGGTTTTTTGCTCGACTAACGCTAACTCATAATCACCTGGTGTCGCTGAAACATAGATAACCTGATTTACCACGGACTCCCATTCAGTAAAATTCATAGGCCGGTTATCTAACGCACTGGGTAAACGAAAGCCATATTGCACTAGTGTTTCTTTCCGTGAGCGATCACCGTTATACATTCCTCTGATTTGAGGGACACTAACGTGCGATTCATCGACGACTAATAGAAAATCAGCTGGAAAATAATCATAAAGATTAAATGGGCGTTCACCTGTTTGTCGGCCATCAATATGGCGCGAATAGTTTTCAATCCCCGAACACATCCCAAATTCCCTTAAGGCTTCTAAATCATAACGAGTTCGTTGTTCAAGCCGTTGAGCTTCGAGTAATTGGTTATGGGCTCTAAAATAGGTTAAGCGCTCTTTAAGCTCAGCTTCAATTTGATTACAAGCGCGTAAAATTTGGTCTTTATTCCGCGCGTATTGATTAGCCGGGAAGATATTATAAACTGAATAAGCATTTTCTAAGGTTCCAGAAACCGCATTAACTTCAGTAATGCGTTCAATTTCCTCATCAAACATTTCAATGCGCAAGATTGATTCATCTTTATAACCCAGAAATACCTCAATTACATCACCACGAACGCGGAAGGTTCCCCGTTTTAAATCTAAGTCATTGCGCGCATATTGACGTAAAACTAATTTATGTAAGAGTTCGGTACGTGAGATCCGTTCCGACACTCGAATGCTAAAAAACATATCCCGATAAAGTTTTGGATCACTAGAAGCATAAATGCTAGCAACTGAGGCCACAATAATCGTATCACGCCGTTCTAAGACTGCGTTTAAGGCCGCCAGGCGTAACATATCTAACTCCTCATTGATCATGGCAGTTTTTTCAATGTAAGTATCAGTTTTGGGCATATAAGCTTCTGGTTGGTAATAATCAAAGTTTGAAACAAAATACTCCACTTTATTCTCGGGAAAAAGCTCTTTGAATTCACTATAGAGCTGGCCAGCTAAAGTTTTATTATGCACGACCACGAGCGTCGGCCGATTAACAGTCGCGATTACATTCCCAATGGTAAAAGTTTTACCAGTGCCCGTCGCTCCTAGTAAAACTTGATGTTTGTGATTTGAATTTAAGCCAGCCACCAATTGCGCAATGGCTTCGGGCTGATCACCTTTCGGTTGAAACTGTGAATGAAGTTTAAAACTATTCACTTAACATCACTCCAATAGCAGTTTTTAATTGGGTATCATATAAATCTCGTTTGAGATACCACTCGCGAATAATTTGACTATTAATTACATCTAATGATTGTTTAGTTAACTTTCCATCACCGGTTAATTGATGTTCCTTTTGGAAAGTTTTTAAAGCTTGTTCAGTTGCTAAATCAAAATAACCATCCACTCGCTTAATTTGATAACCTAAGAATTTCAACGACATTTGAGCTACCTTGATTGGTTCACCAACTTGATCAAATTGATAGCCTTCTTCAAGCGTCATCCCACTAATCGGATAAGTTAAAATCTCAGCTAAGTTAACGACAATATCTGGTGTAATCCCAACATGATTAATTTCCGAACGATCAGGGGCTAACCATTTTTCGATGGTAAACTTTAAAGCGCTGCCATCAGAGAAATTGCGGGTTATTTGGACCGTTCCTTTACCATAAGTTGTTTCGCCAATCACCACTGCTTCCGCTTGTTGTTTTAAAGCAGCGGCGAGTACTTCTGAAGCTGATGCGGTATTGGCGTTAACCAATAAGATTAACTTTTGATAATCAAATTTATCGCCGCTACCAGCTTTAGAAATCTGAATTTCACCAGCTTTATTTTCTCTAACTAAAATATCCGTTCCTTCACTTAAAAAGAAACTGGCGATTTTTTCAACACTAGCTAAATAGCCACCACCATTATCTCGTAAATCGATAATTAGTTTATCTAATCCTTGATTAGCAAAATACTTCATATATTTTAATACTTCACTCGGAGTTCCTTCAGCGAAGCGCATAATTTCTAAGTAAGCAATTTTATTTGGTAAGACTTGACCAAAAACAGAACCAACCACTGGCCCACGGGTAATCGTTAAGGATACTGGTTGACCGACTCTTAAAAACTCAATCGTCACTTGCGTATCAATTTCACCTTTGACTAAATTAGCAATCTCTTCTAAGCTTAAGCCTTGAACAGCTTGCTGGTTAACTTTATTAATAACATCGCCAGCTTGGACTCCAGCTCGTTCTGCCGGTGAATCATAGAAAACTTTTTGGATAATCGCTTGATCATCCACTAAAAATAATTGAACCCCAATTCCGACAAAGTTATCGGCTAGACTCGTTGCCCATTCAGCCATTTCATCAACTGATAAATATTCGGTATGCGGATCAATTGAAAATGAAGTCATACCTTTTAAAGCCGCATCTAAGAGCGTTGTATCTAAATCGGCAAATTCCTGGCCGAAATACCACTCACTTAACATCGTTTGGGCAATGTAGTTAAGTTTATCGCGACTAGTACTAGATTGTGGTAAAACTCGGCTGGTTATTTGGCCAAACACAATTCCGATAAAAAAAGCTAAGATTAATAACACCAAAACAAAAACGCCCCGGCGTCGTTGTTTATTTTCTTGGGCTATTTCATCATCCCACTTATGCCGAACTAAATGTATTTCCGTAACCTTTTCGTTAGTTTGGTTATTTATTGGTTGGTCTTTATTTTCCATACTGTCATCCTCAAATATCTTCACCATTATAGCGCTTAAGGCCAATTTATTCAATTGATATCATATTAGCTGACTACTAGATAAAAAAAGCGGTGTCTGTTTTGACCCGCTTAATTAAGGTAAAATTGTTTGAGGTGCGATCCGACAAGGTGCCTTATAACCATTATTAACGCAAAGCTTATTTAAGGCGGCACTTCCCCAGGAAGTACCAAAGGAAAAGTCACCCTTCCAACTCCGCGCATAGCTTTCAATTGACATCGTACCCAAATAATGAATTTCAACGTGGACATGCGCTCCGGTTGAATTCCCTGAAGAACCCATTTCCGCAATCTTCATACCACTAGTCACGGTAGTACCAGCTTTTAAGACTGTATCTTTTTTTAGATGGGCGTAAGTTACACCATAAGTCTTATTTTGAACCGAGACGATTAAATAAACCTGATTTCCACCACCATAAGCTCCCGGCGCCCCACAAGAATTAGGATAACCACCGGTGGTCGGACAAGCGTTGGAAGAGAATAAGACAATACCATTTGCGACCGCTAAAACATTCCCACCAACTCCAATGCCAGTATAATCAGCGCCTAAATGGATCCCGCCACCAAATGATGCTGGGTAATAAAATGCTCCAGCTGAAACATAGCCACCCTTTATTGGTCGGCTCCAAGCATTACTAGATATAATCTGACCAAAATTAATCTCACTAATCTTTTTATTTAAACTCGAAATATCGGCTTTATAAGTCGTCATGATGCGGGTAATTTCCGCTTCTTCTTCCCGATAAGTCGTTAAAATATTTTTATAATTGGTTTGTTTTGTCGCTAAAGTTTGTTCTTCTACTTCAAGCTTGCGTTTATTTTTTTCTGCTAAGTCACGTTGCGCCCATTGCTCAACTGCTTTTTCTTGGACCAAATCTAATTTTGAGTTGCGACTATCAATTAAACCTTTATTGTAATCATTAAAATCATTAACAATGGAAAGCTTGGTCATTAAATCGACAAAATTATTAGAAGCCATTAAAAAATCGAGGAAAACATCAAAATAAACTGCTGATTGCATGGCGGTCATCACGTCATGAATATCAGCTTCTAAGGCTTCAATTTCAGCGGTTAATTCCGCAATCTGCCGTTCTAATAAAGCCACATTGGCTTCAATAACGATAAGTTTACTGTGTGATTGCGCAATCCGAGTTTGTAAATCAGCAATCTCCGCTTCAATGGTTTGAATTTCATTCGCATATTTAACAATATTGGCTCGAATTTCAGCGATGGTGATTTGCTGGTTTTTTAGTTCAGCTTCCATCCGCTTAGCTTCAGCTTCCAAATATTCCCGGTAGCCTAAACATTTTTCTTTATTGCCCGGTTTTACCGAAAGATTAGTATCATAACAAGTCGTTTCGTACCATTCCCGATTATCTACGTAATCATTAGCCCAGGTCGAAAGATTCACCGATACTAAAAGTAATGATAATAAAAGACTAACCTTCAGGAGTTTTTTCATCGTCGCCACCTCAAATACCTTGTTACTGAAACATAGCTACCAATTAAACCAACCATCATACCAGTTAATAATAATAAGCCCACCAAATAATAAAGAAACGGCGATAAAGGCATTAACTTAAATATAGCGGAAAAGAACTGACCATCAAATTTGGTATAGAAAACATAATATAAACCGACTGATAGGATAATTGGAATAATACTACCAATAATACCAATATAAATCCCCTCAATTACAAATGGAGCCCGAATAAAGCCATTAGAAGCTCCGATGGTCCGCATTAAACTAATTTCTTCTTTCCGCGAATAAATTGTTACCTTAATCGTATTGGAAATTAAGAAGATGGCTAATAAACCTAGCGCTACTACTAAAACAAAACTACCTTTTTGAATTGATCCGAGAATATTAATTAATTGGGAAACGCCTTGACCACCAAATTCAGTCTGTTCTACCCCCGATAAAGCAGAAATAGCTTGAGCAGTTACTTGAATTTGCTCTTTGTCTCGAATATACACAATAAAAGCATTCCGTAAAGGGTTTTCATCTCGAATTTTCAAGATACCAGCTAACGAAGGGAAAGCTGCTAATTGTTTTTCTAATTCACTATCACGACTAGAAAAAAGAATTTGTTTAACATTAGCGATTTGACTAATTTCGTTTTTTAAATCATTTATCGCCGTATCACTCACGACTGCATTATCAATTTTAACGTGAATTAATAAGTTTTCGCTAATATTTTCACTAATTGAATATAAGTTAGCGGTTAAAACTAAAAATAAACTTACTAATAATAAAGTTAGCATTACCGCTGCTGCACTAGAGGAACTAAGAGCAACATTCCGGACTAAACTTGATCCGCCTTCTTTTAAATGGCGCCAGAAACGTTTAAGCATTTTGGAAGTACCCACCTTGCTGGATATCAGCCACGATAAAGCCATTTTCTAAAGCAATCGTCCGCTTCTTAAAGAGATTTACAATAATTTCATCATGGGTAACCATTAACACCGTGGTATTTTCCTCACGATTAATTCTTTCTAATAATGAAATAATTTCTTTAGATTTATTGGGGTCAAGATTACCGGTCGGTTCATCGGCGATTAATAACATCGGACGATTGGCAATAGCTCGGGCAATCGCGCAGCGCTGTTGCTGGCCACCAGATAATTCCAAGGGAAAAGCTTTCGCTTTATCTGCTAGACCAACTAAGGCTAACACTTCTCGCACGCGGCGTCTAGCTTCAAGATCAGGAGTACCAACTGCTTCTAACGCAAAATAAATGTTCTCGAAAACAGTTTTCTGATTTAATAAACGATTATCTTGAAAAACAATGCCTAAATTACGGCGGAAATAAGGCACCTTATGATGACGTAACCGCCCCACATCAGTTTTATTAACTAATACTTGACCAGCTGTCGCAATCTCTTCTCCATCAATCAATTTGATTAAGGTTGATTTACCTGAACCCGTTGGGCCAATAATATAAACAAACTCACCTGCTTCAATGAGCAGATTGATATTGTGTAAGGCATTAACACCATTACTATATTGTTTCGAAACATTAATAAATTCTAACATAGTTCCTCACTTCTACTTTTAGTATAGCACGCTTTTTTTCATCGGTTCTACTAAAAACCTTCACCTTTAACTTCCGTCGCATTATTAATGATCATAAACGCTAAAGGATCAATGCTATTAACCAAACTATGCAGTTTGGGATATTGCGTTTGAATGATTACCACAAAGACAATTTTTTTCGCTTTTCTAATATAACCACCTTCACCATCAAGTAAAGTTGTGCCACGTTCTAATTCAGTTTGAATCGCTTCACTAATTTCTAAATACTTATCCGAGATAATAAAAACCGATTTAGTTTTTTGTCCACCTAACATCAAGACTTTATCTAATGTTACCGTTGCAGCTAAGACTGCTAAAAACCCCACCAAAAATGCTTCCACGCCATGCGAAAAAATTCCTAACGCTATAATCAGACTATCAAAAATTAAGACTAAACGAGCGACTGGTATTTTATAATACTGATGAATAATAAGTGGTGGAATATCAAAACCACCCGTACTAGCGTTAACTCGAAACACTAAACCCACACCAATCCCCATAAAAATCCCACTATAAAGACTAGCTAATAGTTGATCAATGGCTAAACGTGGTAAATTAAGTTGTTCTAATAAATACATAAACAGCGGGAAAGCAATCGTACTAAGTAAAGATTTTAAAGCAAACTTTTGGCCTAAAAACAGATAACCTAAAATAAAGGTCACTAACATCGTCATCGTAATAATTACTTCATGATTTATTTTAAAAAGTGGATAAAGCGCAATCGCAAAGCCAGCTGTCCCCCCTGTCACAATATCGAAAGGGATGGTAAAAAAGACCGCACTAACGGCCAAAATAAAAGAACCAATTAAGATTTGCGTAATCTCAAACAACACCGTTTTTTTATTTGGCATGCTTACCACCAGTTTCTACCGTCATTTTTAAATATTCATAAATAAATTCATCAATATCGCCATCAAGCACTTTATCAATATTACCAGTTTCATAATTAGTGCGATGATCCTTCACTAAGGTGTATGGACTAAAGACATAAGATCGAATTTGTGAGCCCCACTCAATGGCTTTTTGTTCACCTTTAATTGCGGATAATTGCGCCTGTTTCTCTTCTAATTGACGTTGAATCAGCTTTGATTTTAACATTAATAAAGCTTGCTCACGATTAGCGTGTTGTGAACGTTCACTTTGACAATTTGCGACTAAGCCCGTTGGTTTATGAATTAAACGCACTGCTGAATCGGTCTTATTGACGTGTTGGCCACCAGCGCCACTCGCTCGATGGGTTTCCATGATTAAATCACTCTCTAAAATCTCAATTGAAGTCGTATCCGCAAATTGAGGCATAACATCAAGGGAACAAAACGAAGTATGGCGACGTCCCGACGCATCAAACGGTGAAATCCGAACTAACCGATGGACCCCTTTTTCTGCTTTTAAATAACCGTAAGCTAACGGACCAGTAAATAAGATCGCCACTGATTTTAAACCAGCTTCATCACCACTTTGATAATCTAAGACGGTCGTTTTAAAATTATGCCGTTCACCCCAACGCAGATATAAACGCATTAAAATCGACGCCCAGTCCTGACTTTCAGTACCACCAGCCCCAGGATGTAATTCAATAATAGCGTTATGTTGATCGTATGGTCCGGTTAATAAAACCAAGACCTCAAATTCATGAAAACTGGCTTGATAAGCTGTTAAATCCGCCTCAAACAAATCCACTAACTCTGCATCAAATACTTCTTTAATCAACTCAAAACCAGCCATAATCTGTTGATTTTGCTGGCTTAAATTAGCTATACCATTAATAATCTCTTTTAATAAATTAATCTCTTCAATAACTTGGCGAGCGGCTTTCTGGTCACTCCAAAAATCTGGTGCTAACATTTGTTGTTCTAATTTAACTAGTTGTTCCTGTTTACCAGTTAAGTCAAAGTGAACCTCGAAGTTGAACTAATTTATCACTTAAATTATTAATAATATTTTTAATCTCAAATAATTCCATTTTATTGTCTTTCATATCTGACTTGTAAACGTAAACCAAATTGAACCACTTCTAAATTAATTCGTTGTAACATCTCTTCAAATAGTTCATACCCTTCTTGGATATAAGCTTGTAACGGATTAGTTTGCGCATAAGAACGCAGATGAATGCCATCCCGAAGTTTACTCATGGTATCAATATGGTCGACCCAAGCGCGATCAATTACTCGTAAAACCATTACTTTTTCTACTTCCGGAATTTGTTCCCGAACATCGCTAATTTTCCGTTCATAAAATTCCCAACTCTTATTTTGGAGATAACCTAATAAATCATCACCTTGATAATTAGCTAAAGTATTGGCTTTAAAGTCTTTACCCGTTAGACCTAAAATTTCAAGGCCCTTTTGTAAGTCAGCGTACTTCGAGCCATTACCATTTTCACTACGTTCGACCGTTAACTCAATCACCTTTTGGAACATCTCTTGGACTAAAGAGGTAATTTCTTCGTTAGTTAAAATATAATCCCGTTGTTCATAAATAATTTCTCGTTGTTGGCGTAAGACATCATCATATTCTAGTAAAGATTTCCGAATATCAAAGTTCACCCCTTCGACCCGTTTTTGGGCGGTTCCGATTAACTTGGTGAAAGTTTTAGATTCAATAACTTCATCACCCATCGCTGAGATTACGTTTTGATAACGATCGCTACCATAGCGAACCATTAAATCATCTTCAAAAGAAACAAAAAACAACGAGAACCCGGGATCCCCTTGGCGACCCGAACGACCACGTAACTGATTATCAATCCGGCGCGATTCATGTCGTTCACTACCAAGCACGGCTAAACCACCCAGTTCCACCACGCCGGGCCCAAGTTTAATATCGGTTCCCCGGCCTGCCATGTTGGTGGCGATAGTAACCGAGTCTTGGTGACCAGCTCGGGCAATAATATCCGCTTCACGACCATGATTTTTCGCATTTAGTACTTGGTGGCGGATTTTCCGTTGTTGGAGCATCTTACTTATTAGTTCACTGACTTCGACTGAGATTGTTCCCACTAAGACTGGCTGATGATTTTTATGGCACTCAATTACCTTTTGAACCAAAGCCTCATATTTAGCCTTTTTACTAGCAAACACTAAATCCGTTTGATCATCACGAATGACGGGACGATTGGTCGGAATCTCAATGACCCGCATATTATAAATCGATAAAAACTCTTCTTCTTCAGTTTTAGCAGTTCCAGTCATCCCAGCCAATTTACGGTAAAGTCGAAAAAAGTTTTGGTAAGTAATCGTGGCTAAGGTCACCGTTTCTTCTTTAATTGGTACTCCTTCTTTTGCTTCAATCGCTTGATGTAAACCATCAGAATATGCGCGACCTTCCATTAAGCGACCGGTAAATTGATCAACGATCACAATACTTCGCTCTTTAACGACATACTCGACATCTTTTGCCATGACATAATTAGCTTTTAAACCCATATTCAAATGGTGAACTAAATTGGTATATTGTAAATCATAAAGGTTTGCAACCCGGAATGTTTGTTCGGCTTTGGCGACACCACTTTCTGTTAAATGAACAGTTTTACTTTTAACATCGATTTCATAATCGGTATCAACCGCTAAACGCTTCACAAACCGATCCACTTGCAGATATAAATTAGCGGTTTGTTTTTGACCACCCGAAATAATTAACGGTGTCCGCGATTCATCGATCAAAATAGAGTCCACTTCATCAATTAAAGTGAAATTGAGTGGTCTTAAAACCCGTTGCGAAATATCAGTCACCATATTATCCCGTAAATAATCAAAGCCTAATTCAGCATTCGTCGTATAAGTAATATCACATAAATAAGCTGCTCGTTTACTCGCGGGTGATAATTGCCGTAAGTTTAAACCAACTGTTAAACCTAAAAACTCATGGATTTGACCCATCCATTTGGCATCACGTTCCGCTAAGTATTCGTTGACGGTCACAATATGAACGCCTGCGCCAGTTAACGCATTTAAATAAACCGGTAAGACTGAAGTTAACGTTTTCCCTTCACCGGTTTTCATTTCCGCAATGTCGCCTTGATGTAAGACAATCCCACCCATAATTTGAACAAAATAGGGATATTCACCAATCACGCGTTTAGCTGCTTCACGCGCTACCGCAAACGCTTCAGGCAAAATATCATCTAAGGTCGCTTGGGTAGCTAAGCGTTCCCTAAATTCTGTTGTTTTATTTTTTAATTCAATATCAGTTAAATCAGCTATTTGCTGAGCATAAGCATCTACTTGTTGGGCGGTTTTTTCTAATTCTTTTAAACGCTTAGCATCAAAGTTAAAAATATTTTTAAATCCCTTTAGCATATCCGACCTCCACGCCATTATTATAACATGTCCCACCAAATATCGGCGGGACAAAAAGTATCAATTAATTACAGCCTTAAAATATTATTAGCCTGTAAGCCACGGCTACTTTCCACCAGATCGAATTCTACTTCTGTTCCTGCTTCAATCGTTTTATAACCTTCCATAATCAATTGAGAGTAATGAAAAAATACATCACGCCCATCAGCTAATTCAATAAAACCAAAACCTTTTTCCTGATTAAATCTTTTAACTTTACCAACCATTAATACATAACCTTTCTAAACCTATTATAGGCATCTTAAAGTAAAAATCAATTTATCCAACTATTTGCTTGTTTAAGCGATGAAGCTTTTTTAAAAGCGGTTTTTTAAGAGCTAGAACTTGACTGGGATGTAATGCAAAAATAAAAATCTCAATTGGTCTTTCACAAGTTGTTAATAAACTTAAGGCTTGATTGATACTTGAGCCAGTCGTTAAAACATCATCGACTAATAATATTTTCCGAGCTGATAAATTGGCTTCTACCACCGAATTTAACGCTAAAGTAATCTTAGCCCGTTGCTGTGCTGATTTATATTTCTGAGGTTGATCACTTAAGTTGATTAATAAATCAGTAATGGGGAGATTTAAAGCTTGTAGCATCTTACTAACATGGGTAAAACCTCGAGCTTGTTTATTAGCTGCTACTGATGGAATCGTCACGACTTGATAAGCCGCAAAACGTTTTTTTAACTGATTGATAAATGGCCAAAGAAAAATTGGGGCTAAAGCTTCATCGTAAAAATCTTTATAACGGACTAAACAATCGCGAAAAAAATCATTATAAACATAACCATAAGTTAAATGATAACCATGATAGTTCAACTTTTTTAGTTGCGGCTTAAGTTCACGACGACACTTAGGGCAAATTACATCGGTCTTTAACAACTGCTCAAATAAACTACCGCCAGTTAAGATATCCTTTTGACAAATTAAGCATTCATTCGTTTGATTTCGTAACAACATTGACTTACCTCATAAGATTGCTTGCGCGTTAAAAACCATACACTCCCGGTGGGATATGCTGGGTGGCGACCAACTCGCCCCGCAATTTGAATCAACGTCGCAGCAGTAAAAACCGGATGATCAGCCCAAAAGACGGCGACGTGAATATTAATGAAAGTAACGCCCCGTTCTAATATTGAAGTACAAATTAAACTTCCCTGGGCTAACTCAATAAACTCATTAATGATTTGCGCTTGATTTACTGATTTTGAATGCAAACAAGGGAGCTTCAACCAGTAACTTAATTGTTTCGCTAGTTTAATCGTTGGTACAAAAATCAAAGTCTTTTTAAAGCTGCGTTTAAACTTAAGCAAATCTAGCAGTAATAAAGCTGTTGGTCCTAGCTTAATTACTGGTTCAGGTAAAGGCTTTAAGTGTGGCCTTCTAAATAATTCCACCTTAGCGTATTGGGCTAAACTAGCTGGTGGGGTCGCGGTTAAATAAATCAGCCGTCCCCGACAACTACTTTGGGCAATACCTTGTAAGACTTCATCCCCAGCAAAGGGAAACGCATCGGGTTCATCGATGATTAATAAATCGAAATAACGATAATAACGAAATAACTGATGGGTCGTACAAACAATTACGTCACCCCAAACATCATCAGTAAACCCTTGGCAGACACC
>CAZAZP010000006.1:38272-48149 GCA_964489695.1 uncultured Erysipelotrichaceae bacterium
TCGTACAAACAATTACGTCACCCCAAACATCATCAGTAAACCCTTGGCAGACACCGACCACCTTTAACCCAGAAAAAGCTTGTTTTAAGCGTTTACTTAAGGCTAACACGACTTGACGACGAGGAATCGCAAAACCAACAGTTTTATGTTGGCTTAAATATTGTTTAATTATCGGATACATCATTTCGGTTTTCCCTGCCCCACAAACCGCATGCACTACCACATCTTTATTTGGTAAAATTTCTTCAATTTGTTTGATCGCTGTTTCTTGCGCCTTAGTCAATTTAAAATCCAACGTATAATCAACTAATAAATCATCTTGATTAGATAGATAAAGCGGTGCTGGTTCATGTAAAAGAAATCGGCGATAAGCAATACATTTCCGACAGTAAATCCCCTTTTCTCCTTTAAAAAAATAACGTTCATCTTGGTTACCACAGCGTAAACAATGCATCAACTCACCAAACTAGTATTCAAAAGCCAAAGATGTTATCCTAAAATTAACGGAGGATTAATATGCAACCTATATTTTTCTGTTATTACAAGTGTACAACTTGTGCTAAAGCTCGAAAATTTCTCAACGAACATCAGATTGCTTACCAAGAAAGAGATGTGATTACTGATCCACCCAGTCGAAAAGAATTAGCCGACTGGATGGCTAATTCTGCTCAACCATTAAGAAAATACTTCAATACTTCAGGTCAGTTATACCGTGAGCTTCAACTAAAAGAACGCCTACCTAACTTAAGTAAAGATGCAATCTTAGATGTCTTAACCAGTTCTGGTTATTTAATTAAGCGGCCACTTTTAATTATCAATAATCGAGCTTATAGTGGTTTTAATGAAAAAATGTATCGGGAACTTTTTAAACTAACCGATTAATTACTAACAATAAAAGTAAACAGAACTCCTAAATTTTATATGAATCCATAAAGCAGGACTTTTTATTAGCATTAAGTACAGAGAATTCTTCATTCGAACTTTTTTAGATTACCAACTAAAAAACAAATTAATCGTAAACTTAATAGTTTGCTGCAATGGAAACGAACCAGTAATTTCTATTATAATAGCATATAAGTTGAGGTATGCAGCAAATCTTGACTTGTTAATAACTTGAGCTAATGTTAGCTATGAATTTGTAAATCGCTTCGTAACAAAATACCCAGTAATCAATAAGATCAAAAATAAAAAATTTACAAAAACTCATAGAATCAGTGTCTAAGTAATGTTTAGAAGGTTCAAAGACCTTACATCTCTTTTATATTTTAAAACAAAAAAATCAAGAAGAAAAATTATTTAGTTAATATTGATTGAGGCGTCTATACTATATTGGGAAAATTTAGCTAATAATGTTCTAAAATTTTCATACTAAGCTAAATCAACAGAATGATTGAATGAATAATCTGCAAAGGTGAATAGAGATAATTGGTTCATTAATAGTGGAGCCAAAATACATAACCTATCCTAATGCATGACATACAAAATTCGTGAAACTATTTATTATTTACATATTTGACAAAATATTATAATAAGCCTACAATAACATTATAAATCGTGATTTTAACCGGCTATTTTTATTAGCTGGGATAAGCTAATTCAAAAAAGCCTTAATTTAGAAATGGATCGTAATACATATAATAATAGAATTATCATCTGTGCTATTTGGATACAGAGATCATTAGATTGCTACTTAAATGTATATTAATTTGAAAGTTATTTATTAAATAACAACGTTGCTGAAAATGGATTACTACTCCTTAATTCACTATTTTGGACTGTCAACACTTTAACGGACAATTTTTATAGTTATACTGTTAAAGCATACTGAACTGGTGATTTATAGCCTAATGATGAATGTAGTCGTTTATGATTATACCACCAGATGTGTCCCCCTAATTCTCTTTGTAAATCTTCTAATGTTTCAAATTTATTTTGATATATAAATTCAAATTTTAAACTTTTAAAGTTTGCTTCTGCTACCGCGTTATCATAAGGAGAACCTTTGTGGCTTAAAGAGCGTTTGATATCAAAAGTTGATAACAGTACTTCGATTTGCTTGTTTATAAATTCTTTACCTCGATCGGTATGAAATAATCCTATTCGTGATAAATCATGTTTGATACTACTAAATGCTTTATAAACGAGCTGTGCATCTTTATTTGGACCAGCGCTATAACCAATAATCTCACGATTATGTAAGTCCATGATCGTACAGACATAATGCCAACGACTACCGACACGGACATAGGTTAAATCACTAACGATAGCTTCTAATGGATTATGATCATTAAACCCTCGATTGAGCTCATTACCAATGGGAGATTCATTTACTTCAGTCTTATACACCTTGTATTGAGCCTTTGTATAAACGGATATAAGCGCTTCTTTAGTCATAATTCGGCCGATACGCCTTCTAGATACGATATAACCTTGTTCTTTTAGTTTAGCTTTAATTCTTCGCGTCCCATAGGTTTTTTTATTATCTCTAAATATATTGACCACTTTATCAGTCATGGGATCTTTATTCTTAAGCTTTTCTTTATACTTATAATAGTGAGAGCGACTTATTTTTAAAATCTTACACATTGCGCTGATTGGATACTTATTTTTATTCTTGTTTATTATTTTGACTTTCGTCCCATAATCAGCGCTGCTTGCTTTAAAATATCATTTTCCATTTCAAGCTGTTGATTACGTTTACGTAGCTTGATTAATTCTATCTCTTCAGGGGTACGATTATCTTCTTCTGTAAAAGAACCACTAGATTGATGTTGGCTAATCCAACGATCAAGTGTTACTGCATGTAAATCATATTCTCTTAAAATATCAGATTTCTTTTTACCACTCAAAAAGAGATTTACGATTTGAGTTTTGAATGCTTCACTGAATGTTCTACGGGGTCTTCTTGACATAATGGATTCCTACTTTCTTTAATTACATCTTATCAAACAAATTTGCTTGACATGGTGTAACTATTTTATTTGTCCTCTAAAGTGTAGCCCATCCATTTCGTAAATATGATGGTTTAATAGTTTAAATAGTAACTCTAGAGATAATTATTATTTAAAAACATTTCAAACTAAACGTATGAAAACAAAACTTATGTACCAAAAAAATAGAAATAGCAAGTTTATGCAACAGACAATACCAGCTATTGACTACAGAACTGTTTCCTTCGAAACTGTGGTTCTACAATTATATTTGCGAAGAATAACCACTTCAAAGCTAGCTTATATTATTGAAATGCACGGTTACACATAATAAGGACGCTTCACTTTTATGTTGCATACGTTTGAATAAGTCACTGTGAAATCAACAAATAATTAGATGAATAATGGATGCTAGATAACAAATATAAATAATTGAAATGGCTACTTATATCATAGCGGAGGTCTGAAATTGATCGCAAGATTTAAGAATGGAGATATTCTAATAACTGATTATAAACAATAACAAAATTGTAATTTTAACATTTAAACTAGGGTAAGATAAAATGAATATGTGTAATTAAGTTCAAATTAGAATAGCAGAAAGGACTATGTAAATGAAAAAAATAAATTTAGTTTTATTGGTAAGTATTATGTGTTTATGTAATTTAACTATAAAAGAGGTCTATGCAGAAGAAACAAACTCCTTTACTCAAGAAGAATTAACATACTTTGAAAATAGTTACAATTTTGATTTCACGAAAGAGTTCTATTTAAAACAAGACACAAATCATTTAAATGATCCGCTATATCCAGCTAATTCAAACCGAGGGTCAATATTCATGGCAGTTTCAATAATATTTTGGACTATTCAAGGTATGATTTGGTTAGGGGAATTTGTGGTATATATCGGTTATCAAGAACCTGATTGGAATGCTGTTGTTAAATGGGCAGATGAGAATGGATATAATCCATATAGCTTGCAATATGAGGTTGTTAACAGAGTCGTTGACAATGGTTGCTATAGCCAATATTTCCCCGCCAATCCATTTTGTAGATCAATTATTGAAGGAGATTAATCATTGATATTTATGCGAAATCAAAATTCTTTAATATTAAAATATATTGAAACTATGAGTTCAAATGCGAGTAAAAAATTTGAAAATATTGAGCTAGAATCTAATGGTTTCCGGTATCAGAGTACATTAAATTCACAAATTGTTGCGTATGGGTATAAATATGGGTATATGATACCAATTGTGATCTCATTGATTATTACTGCAGTAATTAACAGATACTTTATTTCAACTTCTAATACTATCAACTTGATAGTATTATTTGCTCAAGTAGTGTTGTTGTTTATCCTTGTCTGGATATTTAGAAAAGGTAGTACGCTAATATTTGAAAAAACATTAAAAATAATTGATTAACTTGGTTGAGAAATATAATTATAATCAACTAAATCTATGCTTTTTGCTTAAAATAGTTACTTTTAGCTAAATGTTTAACTTTGATATTAATCTAAGCTGAGTCAATTGTTATATTTTGATACGAAACTCTATAGTAACCGTTTTATCAAAACTACCTTTTTAATCTTTTAAACTACCTTAGAATCTCTCAATAACATTGAAAGAACTCCACTTAAGGGGAGTTCATTCAGACTGTAGACAAAGTGTACTTTCTAGAAAATGAATCATTTTGCCTAAAATTATTCCCACTTTCCTCTCTAAAACCGTTATTAAAAGGGGTAGAATAGTAAATACAGTTTATATTTTATATACAAACCCCCACTTTAATACTAAGGGCTAATTACTTTAAAAAAATAGGGGTTTGTCAACAACCTGGAAAGAACTCCACTTAAGGGGAGTTTTTTTTTATGAGCGAAAGCGTTTTAAACGCAAAGCATTAGAAACGACTGAGACAGAACTAAAGGCCATCGCTCCCGCTGCTAACATCGGATTAAGTAGTGGACCACCAAAGATATACAATAACCCAGCCGCTACGGGAATACCTAAAGTATTATAGCCAAAGGCCCAAAACAGATTTTGTTTAATATTGGTAATCGTGGCTTTACTTAATCTTAAAGCTTTAACTACATCTAATAAATCGTTTTTCATTAAGACAATATCCGCTGATTCAATCGCGACATCCGTACCAGCACCGATCGCTAGTCCAACATCAGCCCGCGCTAAGGCGGGAGCATCATTAATTCCATCCCCCACCATCGCGACTTTCTTGCCTAAAGCTTGTAAGTCAGCGATTTTTTGCGCTTTATCTTCTGGTAAAACTTCCGCAATTACCTGACTGATACCAGCCTCTTGAGCGATTGCTTGAGCGGTTTGTTGATTATCTCCTGTAATCATTACTACTTCTAAACCCAGGGCGGTTAATTGTTTGACCGCTTTTTTACTTGTAGTTTTAATGACATCCGCTACGGCGATTAAACCAATTAATTGTTGATTATCCACCACAAACATCAACGTTTTACCTTGCTTTAAAATCTGAGCGATTTCAGCTTGAGCAAATTCAAAGTTAATATGATGTTCATCCATTAACCGTTGATTACCCACAAGAATAGTCCGTTGTTCAATTTGAGCACTTAAACCGCGTCCTGTTAAAGCTTGATAGTTTTCAATGGCCGGTAACTCTAAGCCTAAAGTTTGAACATATTTGACAATCGCTTGACCTAAAGGATGTTCCGAGTGGGTTTCAATCGCTGCTACCACTTTTAATAAATCTTCTTTAGTACCTTGATAAGCAATAACATCGGTAACTTCTGGAGCTCCCAAAGTAATCGTCCCTGTTTTATCTAAAACTACGGTATCAACTTGATGAGCGACTTCTAAGGCTTCCCCACTTTTAATTAGTATTCCTTGTTCGGCACCAACGCCGGTCCCGACCATAATTGCGGTAGGAGTAGCTAAACCTAGGGCACAAGGACAAGCAATTACTAACACAGAAATAAAGATACGTAAAGCAAACTCAAAACTGCCATTAGCTAGATACCAGCCAATACCCGCCACCGTGGCGATTAAAACCACAGCTGGAACAAAATACCCAGCCACGATATCAGCCATTTTCGCAATGGGGGCTTTTGAACTTTGGGCATCTTCCACTAATTTAATAATTTTAGCTAAAGCTGTTTCCGCACCCGTTTTTAAGACTTCGATTTTAATACTACCGTTTTTATTTAATGTTGCTCCATAAACTACATCACCAATAGTTTTATCGACTGGTAAACTTTCACCAGTTAACATGGCTTCATCGACTGAAGTTGATCCAAAAATAATCTTACCATCTACCGGAATACTTTCACCCGGTCGTACCAGTACGATATCACCAATTTCAACTTCCGCTACTAACACTTCAATTAATTCGCCTTGCCGTTCGATCGTAGCTTTTTTAGGAGTTAAATTCATTAGCTTTTTAATTGCTTCCGAAGTTTTACCTTTCGAGCGAGTTTCTAAAGATTTACCTAATAAAATTAAAGTAATAATCACAGCGGCTGATTCAAAATATAAACCATGCAGACCATTTAAGTCCCCTAACCAAATTTCATAAGTTGCATACAAACTATAGAGCATTGCTGCACTAGTACCTAAGGCAATTAAAGAATCCATATTAGGACTGCCCGTTAAAAGCGTTTTAAACCCAATGCGATAAAAAGATCGTCCCGCATATAACACCGGTAAACTTAAAGCTAATTGAGTTAACGCATAATTTAATGGGTATTGGGTTGGTTGGAGCCAACTTGGAATCGGTAAAACTACCTGAGTAAGACCAGGGATCATACTAATCATTGGACCCATGGCTAAATAAAATAAAGGAATCGTAAAAATCAAAGCCATGAGTAATTTAGTTTGCATGGTTTTTAAAGCTGTCGTTTGGCGTTGTTTTTCACTATCAATCACTTCTTCTGTTTCACCAGCTAAAGCTTGATAACCAAGTTTACTAATAATTTGCTTAATCTCAGAAAGTTTAATAGCTAAACTATCATAACTAATTGTCGCTTTTTCATTAGTATAATTAACATTCGCACTTAAAATACCCGGTTGTTTTAATAAAGCTTTTTCAATCGTTAAAGCACAAGCAGCGCAAGTCATTTCCGCAATCGGAAAACTTACTGTTTGTTTTTGGGTTGGCTTAGCTAAGCCATAGCCTAATTTTTCTACTGCAGCTTGCATTTGAGTAAAATCAGTAGTGGTTTGATCAAACTCAACTTCCATCATTTCGGTCGTTAAATTCACATTAACATTAATCACGCCATCCATTTTTTTGACCCGTCGTTCTACTGCACTGGCACAAGCAGCACAGGTCATATCTGAAACTAAATATTTAGCTTTTTCCATTCTCTCTCCTACTTAATCAATTTACCAATCGTAACAATTAACTCATCAACCACTTCATGGCGATCTTGTTTAATATCTTCAATCAAACAGCCGTGAATGTGATGTTTTAATAATGCTTTACTTAAACCATCTAAGGCAGCTTTAACCGCAAAAATCTGGGTTAAAATATCATCACAATAACTTTCTTCCATAATCATCCGTTTGACGCCACGGACTTGACCTTCAATCCGATTAGCGCGATTTAATAAATCACGAGATAAAGCCTCAGTCCGTGGTGTAATGGGTTTTTTCTGGATTTGTACTGTCATTTATATATACCCCCTATAGGTATATTAACTATAAGACTAGATTAACAAATTGTCAAGCCTGGCGCTTGACATTGAACAACTTTAGTCTATAATAAAATATACCCCGATAGGGTATAAAGGAGAGCTAATGAAAAAACAATTAAAGTTAGCTGGGCTATCTTGCCAGCACTGTGTTAATCACGTAACTAATGCCTTAGCCGATTTGCCGGGAGTTAGTGAGATAAGTGTCGACTTGGCCACCCAAACTGCCAGCTTCAATGCTGATCAACCATTGACGGATGAACTAATTAGAAGCGCCATTGAAGAAGCGGGATATGAGGTCGTAGAAATAAATTAGCTAGTTAGATTAACTAGCTTTTTTTATTGGTACGCGCGCGGAAGGAACAACCGTAGCGGTTTTATCTAGATGGACAGGTTGATCATCAAAAAAGATATGCGCCCCAAAGGCTTGTAGAATTTCTTTCTTCGATTTACCACCTAAAAAGAAAGCCTCATCAATCCGGACATTCCAAGCTCGTAACGTTCTGATTACTCGTTCATGCGCGGGAGCATTACGGGCGGTGACTAAGGCCGTCCGAATTGGGACTTCCTTAGTGGGGTAAGAAGCTTGAATTTCAGCAATTGTTCGCAGAAATTTAGCAAATGGACCAGCCGGTAAAGGTTCTTTCGCTAAAGTTTGTTCGTGTTTAGCAAAAGCTTCAATTCCTTGTTTTTGATAGATTTGTTCAGCTTCATCTGAAAATAACACCGCATCACCATCAAACGCAATTCTAATTTGTTTAATTTCGCTAGTTAAGTCGATATTTAATTGTTCGGTATAAATAATACCCGCCGCGAAGTTATCATTAATCGCTTCTACGACATCACTTTCGGCGGCCGATAAAAATAAATCAATTTGAAACGCAGCTAAATAAGGCGCTAAAGAAGCCCCACCAGATAAAACTGCTCGAGTAATATCTAAACCATAAGCTTCTAAAGAATTAAAAATCCGAAGGCTCGTATCCGCACTATTTTTCGACATAATAATTACTTCTACCAGCCGATCAGTCGCTTTAGTATTTAGCGCCAATAAAGCTTTAACTAAGGGAAAAGCTGAACCTGGTTTTAATACTTCAGTTTCATGAGCTTGTTGGTAATCACTATAGGCTTTTAATCCAGCTTCAGAAAAAATCTGGTTTTCTTTTTCTAAGGCAAATAAGGCTCGAGACGATACTCCAATTGTTAGTTTCTCTTTATGTTTCATCTGTAATTCCTTCATTATGCATTTTTAAATAAGCTTCAGCTTCTCTTAGAATTTGTTTTAAATCAATCCCTTGGTCAACTGCACCATACACACAACCACAATAACATTGCCGATAAACATCATACTCTTCGCACATTTCAATCGATCTTTGATAACCATTATTTTTCTTAAAATCACTAGGTAAGTATTTCGTATCATAGAGTTTCGCAATTTCTAAACCCAGTTGATTAATAATTTGACTATCTTTATGCGGCGAAATGGTTAAAGCACTACCAAAATAGTCAAACCCTAATTCTAGCGCCTTCTTGGCTACGATATCTAATCGATAACGGAAACAGACGTGACAGCGTTTCCCACCTTCTGGTTCTTGAGCTAAGCCACTTTCATTTACTAGTTCTAGAAATTCAGCTGGTTGATATGGTGCTTCTAAAAAAGCCACTTTTCGGCCCGTCTTAGCGGTAAATTTTTCTAAAAAACGTTGTTGCTCTAAAGAGCGCCGTTGATACTCCGCCGCTGGATGAATATTCGAATTAGCAAAATAAATCGTCACCTCGGCATATTCAGTTAGATATTCTAACGTATAAGTACTACAAGGCGCACAACAAGTATGCAACAAAATCGTTGGCCGTTGTTTTTCAGCTTGCCAAGTTGCGATTAGCTGCTTCAACTGTCGATCATAATTGATTTTAGTTAAAGGAATATCCTTGCTAGTTGTTTTCTTTTGTTCAGTCATATTTCACCACTAAGCATATTATAACAAATTTCTATTAGTCAAAATGAAAAAATCATTACAGGATATCAAACTATCAATAAATAGGTTGTAGTTTGTTTAAACAAGAAGGTATTAAAAAACCCCTTGTTAGGGGCTAAATTCATTCTGGTGCCGCTAGCGTGAATCGAACACGCGACCCCTTCCTTACCATGGAAGTGCTATACCACTAAGCCATAGCGGCGTTAACGCTTTTATGATAACTAATCTAAAATAAAAAGGCAAGTCAGTTTGCGCAACAGTCATAGATTAATCAGGCTAATGTTCTAATTAAAAACTGG
>CAZAZP010000007.1:0-42281 GCA_964489695.1 uncultured Erysipelotrichaceae bacterium
GAAAACTTTTTCCACATTAACGATGTTAAAGTTGATGCAATTATCCAAGAGATGATTATCACCTTTTTTAGCATCGACATTTAAAATAAAAGATTTAAGATCTGCAACAACATAGCTATCTAAATTTATATTTTTATATTTACTAAACCAACTACCAAATTCCATATCATTTCTTCCAGCTTTACTTTCATATTTTATTACTTTGTAGCCAAATCCATAATATTCAGTAATATTACTATCACCAAAAACTGCCTTAGTAGTATGAAGTGAAAAGACTGGTTCTTTAAAATTAAGATATCTGGCATAATCGATCGTAAAAAATAAAGTCGTTAGTGCAAAAGTGACTAATAAAGCAAATCTAATAATTGTTTTTCGTTGAGTCTTTTTGGCTGTAGCAATCAAATTTTTTGAATATAAAATTGATTCAAGTATATATTCGTTCGCTTTGTCGTTAGTTATCTTTAACTCATTGATTTTTTCACCCTTAAAAAAATCAATTAGAGTAATATTTAAAATTTTACACAAATTTTCAATGATGGTTATATCTGGATAACAAAGCCCACGTTCCCATTTGGAAATTGCCGTATCTGTTACATTTAATTGGTCAGCGAGTTCTTTTTGCGTGAGCTTTTGTTTTTTTCTCATATCGGCGATAAAATTTCCAATTTTTAGATTATTCATAAATTATCTACCTCTGATAAACCCACAATATTTTAAATTCAATCAAAAATCAAGCGACCAGTAGTCGAGTTAATAACTGTTATAGTTAATAAGTCTTAAAATAATAGTTAATCAGTTTGACTAAAAATTTAAACAGTTCTATTCTAGCAAAAGTCATTAAAAAATCTTTTGGATTTTCAGGTTGATAAAGTTGATGAAAATAAAAAACAACCGCGAAACTGGCTGGGGGAATCACTAAGCCAGTTTTACATAACTACAGACCTAATTCCTAGTTACAACGGGTTGTTTAATAATATCTTAAACTCGCACAGAATAAAAATCACTGTTTGCTAGAAGCTTAAGACTTATAGGATATCTTTTAATAATAAATCAATTTAAATCAAACAATTTCGGAATGTTAATCAAAAATTACATATTTATTAGTGTCATAAACAATTTTATCAATTTTTATTTTAATTCGGTATTTACCGTTTAAACCAGTTTTATTTACATAATAATTTAGTTTAATTAAGTTTTCATCTGTTTGAACTGGATTAAATAAGCCAATACACATCGCAGTATAAGGCGTTTCGGTAATGAAAATTTGATAGACTTGTTTGTTGAGACCTTGTTCTAAAATTAGATAAACCAAACTACCTTTTTCAAACGTTCCAGAGACGACTAAACGTTCCTTTTCTTGAGATAAAGTTAGTTCGTATTTAGCAGGTAGAAATTTGAAGGCTAACCAACTATTAAGTTTCGCATCACTAGTCCGCGTTTTATTTAGGGCGCCTAAGGTATGAGCTAAAGTAAAACTATAAGCGTCATTATGATAAAAAGCCATTTTCTCAGCGCGATAAAAGTTACTTGGTAAGGTTAACTCAAAGATCACTTGGTCATTGAATAATTCTGTGGTAATACTTGTTAAAGTGGCATTAGGATCAAGCGTCCCTGGTTGATTAAGTGGGCTGCCATCCTTTTCACCAATTCCACCGCTATGAACAAGATAGTGGTGGTCACCTAAATAATCTGCTTCTGAGATATAAGGCGAGTAATAGCTACTACCACGTTCTTTACCATATTGCCAAAGTTGGGTGACTGTTAAATTTTGATAGTCAACTGAATAAATAACCGCTCTTGAATAACTGTCTTCCGGTTTAACGTAGGCTGAAGGGATTTTCGATTTATTATTACCATTATCAAATAATAAGATGTTTCCATCAGGTAAGACTTTAGCGGCGTGTTGTGACCATTGCCACTCGAAATTATCACCAAGTGGTGTTAGAAAGTATTTTTGATAATTAGGATCCCAATTAGTTTTATCACCTAAAATCCAATTCAAGGCGCCAGTATTAAAATCAAGCGAAATAACGGCATCTAAATGACGACCTGATAAAATAATCGCCTCATGTTTTGCATCATAAGCAACGGAGTTATTATGAAACCAATCATGTTTAATCCAATTTTCTGATTTACCAGTAGCTTGGGGTAAAATCTCAGTTAAATTCCAACTCTTTTTAATTAGACCAGTTTGCCGATCAAGTAGGACCACGACATCTTCAACGGTACCAGAGGAAAAATCATTACTAGCCACTAAAAATTCTTCATCATTTAATTCATAGACATCATGATGATAACCACCTGGTAAAAGATATTCTTGATAGATTTTGCCTAATAAATCGATTTCTAATAAGCCTAGCGAATAATACGGACTATTGATTAAGCGGTTAGATCCAATTAATAAATGTCCATTTTTAAGGCGTTGAATATCCCAGGCATAATTTTCGCTTAAATACCAACGAACATCACCATTAACATCATAAGCGGCCATATAACCAGCTGCAGCGGGTGACACAAAATAAACTTGATTATCTAAATAAGCAGGGTTTTTAAAGGGTTTTGTTTCCGGTAGGATAAAATCAGTCGGTAAGGGAGCAGTCTCAATTTCTAGTTGAGTAAAGTTAGTCGCAGTACTAATCGTAACCGTATTAGTTTGATTGGGGTATAAGCCATAAACTGGAATCAAATGAGTCTTGGTGGCAGCAAAGGTTGCTGTAAAAGTGGTCAAGTTATCCTTACCTAATACTTCAATGGTAATTATTTCTGGTTGTGGGGTTTTAAACATAATTAAAGCGGTTAAAGGAGAATTACCATAAGGATTTAAGATAAACTTTGGATCAGCAAAAGTATAGTGATTACTTTCTAAGCTAGTAAAGTAATTAGCATCTAATTCCGCTTGTTTTGCTAAGTCATCAACTGCTTGATTAACCATTTGGGGCGGGAAAATAAACATAGTTAAGCCTAAATAAACTAGCATTAAGGCTAAAAGAGTAAGAAGTAGTTTTTTCATCGGTCCCTCCTTCATTTTTCATTATAACATAGCTCACAAAACAGAAATCAGCTACTAAAGGCGGATAATTAACATTAAAGATAAGATATTTTGTCTTAAACAAACAAAAAGCCTTTAAATACGCGTTACTTTGGTAGGCTTAGTATAATATTTGTTGCTTTATTAATAGTGGTATGCTATTATTACTCCGTAATAAGATGTAAGATATCGATGTAATTATTATTCCATCAAATGTAGTACTTCTTATTTTCTAGAAGTGGAGGTAAATGGGTGGAAACAGGCAAAGTTAAGTTCTTTAACGACAAAAAAGGCTTTGGTTTTATTACTACTGATCAAGGGAAAGATGTCTTCGTACATTATTCTTCAATCTTAGCTGATGGTTTTAAAACTTTAAAAGAAGGCGACTATGTTCAATTTGATATTGAATCTGATGAACGTGGTGACAAAGCTGTTAATGTTAGAGCTATCTAAGGTTGATATTGAATCATTCAATTGAAAACTAAAAAGAAGTCAATCGTCGATTGACTTCTTTTTAATAAGTAAGGATAGATAATTTGGATAAAAGTAAATTAATTAAGTATATCAATATAAGTCTAATCGCGGCTTTATATGCTAGCCTAAGTATTATATTAGGCCCATTTTCTTATGGCGAAATTCAGGTCAGATTAGCTGAAACACTTATCGTCTTAGTCTTTTTTAAGTCAGAGGCTGTTTTCGGTTTAACCATCGGTTGTTTTTTAGCTAATGTGATCGGTTTAATGTTGGGAATTAACACTTTAGGGATGATGGATGTAGTTTTTGGGACACTTGCGACATTCATCAGTAGTTTATTAGCTTATCACTTTCGGGCTTATCGCTATAAAAAAATACCACTATTATCACTAATGATGCCAGTGTTAGTCAATGCAATTATTATCGGAATAGAATTGAACCTGGTTTTATTAAATTCATTGGCCTTTAAAACATTTATTATTTTTGCTAGTTATGTGATGCTCGGCCAATTTATCGCTTGTGTTGTTTTTGGCATACCACTTTATCGGTTTTTAGTTAAAACTAAGCTATTTGAACGCTTATAAAGCTTGTTGGAAGGATTGCCAGTTAGCTTGTGGTGAATAAATACCTAATAACTTGACGAAACTTCCCGTACTAGCCAGTTCTTGTAATAACTGAGCTAGTTTTTCTTTTGGTTGGTTGAGGGTAAGCTCAATATAGAAATAATATGACCAAGCTCCTGATTGATAAGGACGCGATTTGATGGCTTGTAGATTAAAGCCATATTGGCTAATAATGTTTAATAATTTATTTAAAGCGCCCGATTCGTGTTGACTAGTAAAAATAACACTAGCTAAGTCACCAGTTTTCGTGGTTTCATTACTGATTACGATAAAACGGGTGTGATTATCAATATAGTCTTGGATATCCGGGACTAAAATATTTAAGTGATATAGCTCAGCAGTCTCTTTCGCGGCGATGGCCGCACAAGTTGGATCATTTAGCTCTAAGATATATTGGGCCGCTAAAGCAGTATTAGAATAGTTGATTATTTCGATGTTTAAGCCTTTAAGAAACTTTGAGCATTGGCTAATCGCCTGGGGATGTGAGTATACTTTACTTAATTTAGCTAAATCAGCTGTTGGTAAACCGACTAACTGATGTTTGATGGGTAAATCATAACTCGCGTTAATCTGGCAATTAGAACATAATAGTAAGTCTAAAACTTCACCAACTTCACCATAATAAGAGTTCTCTAGGGGCAAAACCGCCCAATTTACGCTTTGATTCTTTAATGCTTCAAAGACACTAGCAAAAGTAGGGTAGTTGACAAGATCATAATAAGGAAATAGTTGTTTAGCAGCTAAATGAGCAAAAGCGCCCTGATCACCTTGATAAGCTACTTTTTTTTGATTAAGCAGTTGTAATTGATAAGCTTTACTGATTTGCATGAGCTCACTGAAGAAATTTTGGTGGTAAGTTTTAAGTGTTTGATCTTTTAAATAAATCAGATTCTTAGCTAAAACAGCTGCTTCTCGCGTTGCATCAAAAATTGGTAATTGTTCAGCTTGTTTTACTAACGCAATTTCTTTAACGATGGCTAAACGCTGTTCAAATAATTCGGTTAGTTGTTGGTCAATCTGATTAATTGTTTCCCGATATTTAGCTAATTTTGATGCCATGATCGTGTTCTTTCTTTTGTAATAAGATAATTAAAAACATCGCTAAAAGGCCAAAAACTGAGCCCGAAAGGACCATAATTGTATGGTTAAACCACTTAATCATATAAGCAATATAAATTGGCATGATTAAAGAGCTAAACCCACTACAAATACTCATCGCAATGGATTGACCTGAGGTTTTTAAATATTCCGGTGATAAATCAAAAATAATATTTTTTACCGACAGAATCATTAACGGATAAGTAATCATTTGTAAAACGGAGAGAGCTAAAATAATTTGAATACTTTGTGATAAAGCAAAGCCAACAAATTGAATCGTAAAGGTCAAAGCACTAATCAGCATTAAGCGGGAAGCGGCTTGTTTTTGTAATAACCAAGAACCAATGAAAAAGATCGGGATTTCGACAATTGCTTGAATGGACCATTTTAAACCAATATCAGTGGCGGTTGCCCCTAGTTGGACCATTTTATCCGTTACCCCAATCATATTTAAAGCATTAATTAAATAGAGAAATAAAGCCGATAAAACCGCAATAATATATAAAGGTTGTTGCGCTAATTCAGCTAGATTATCTACGGTAATGGTTGTTTTTTCAGTTTTTTGATGTTTTTCAGCATCAGGTAAGTTCAACATCACAATAAAAGTAAAGCCCGCAAAAACTAACGTGGCGTAACCCGCGCCTGCATAACCAAACTGGTTAATAAAGTAGGGGATAAGTAAGCTCCCGATGGCCCAACCAATCGATCCAAAAGCCCGAATACTACTATACCAAGGTCGAACAGTCGGTCCAGACTCTAAGACCCAACTATCATTCATGGTAAAGTTACTATTATAAAAGGCGCCATACAAAACGAAGGTGAGCCAATGGAGATAAAAGACTGGGATATTGATTGAATAGAAAAAGATAGCAAAAACGGTAAATAAAACTAAGGTTATTAACATTATTTTTTTAATGGTGCGGTATTTATCACTTAAATAACCTAAGATCAATTGTACGATAATATTTACTAACGCCATCGATGATTGAATGATTGATTTTTGTAATTCACTATAGCCTAAAGAACTTAAATAAGGGATGTATTGCGTATAACTGGCAGCGAAAGTCATAAAAATTACCAGATATAATAACATAAAAACTACAATTCTCTTTTTGTCCATCGTTTTTACCTCTTGTTAGTAATATAGCATAATTTTAGGTGCTTGCCTATGGACTGAAAAATAATCTTGCTTATTTACGCTAGATAGTTTATGATAGGCATATATTTGAGGTATTTTATGTATCAAACAAGATTTTTCCACTTTTTTAGTTAAACCTTATCAACCAAGCGATTGGGCATTTTTTGTTGGTAAGGTTCATTTAAAGCATCCCGGAGATGCTTTTTTTATAGAAAGGAGTCCAGTAAATTGGAATTAACGATTAATTTAGCGAGTACCAGTTATAAAATTATTTTAAAAGATGGTTGTTTGACAGAGCTAAATGAGTATGTGACAGTTGGCGATTATATCATTATTACCGATCACCTGATCCCAAAAGAGTATGTTACGTTAGTGGCTGAGCAATTAAAGACTAATAAAGTAATTACCGTTAAAGCCGGTGAAGCCAGTAAGAGTTTAGCAACTTATCAAAGTATTGCGGAACAATTGTATGCTTTTGGGACGAAGCGCTCTTCAACCTTAGTGGCATTAGGCGGTGGAGTGATTGGTGACTTGACTGGATTTGTCGCAGCGACCTATTTACGTGGAATTAAATATCTCAGCCTCCCGACTTCAACGCTCGCCCAAATTGACAGTAGTATTGGGGGAAAAACCGGTATTAATTTCTTACAAACGAAAAATATTTTAGGTGCTTTTCATCATCCGAGCTTAGTTTTAATTGATTTTTCACTCTTAGCGACTTTGCCCAAAAGACATTACTATAATGGTTTAATTGAAGCTTTGAAAATGGGGATTATATTAGATGAAACCTTATTTAATTTATTAACTGATTTTTCGGCCCCCTTAGCCATTGAAGAAATTGTTTATCGTTCATTACTCGGAAAAAAGCAACTCGTTGAACAAGATGAAAAAGAACACTCTATGCGGAAGTTATTAAATTTAGGCCATACCATTGGTCATGCGTTAGAGAGCTACTATGACTTTTCTCAGTTATATCATGGCGAAGCCGTCTTATTAGGAATGATTTATTTTAGTGTTTCAGCGCCCATTAGAGCGCAACTTTTACCGATTGCGCAACAAATAGGGATCAAGCTTGATCCTGATTTAACTTTTGACAAACTTCTACCTTATATTAAACAAGATAAAAAAGCACAGGCAGATAAGTTAACCGTGGTATTAGCGGATCAAATTGGTCAAGCTTATTTAAAAGAACTAAGTTACAGCGCTATCGCTAGGCGGTTTGGGAGGTAAAAGATGGCAGGCAGTTATGGAAATAATCTAAAACTAACAATTTTTGGGGAATCGCATCAGGCTGAAATGGGCTTAACCTTAGATAATTTAGCCCCAGGAATTAAAATTAATGAAACTTTTATTAAACAATGTTTAGCCAAACGCCGACCGGTCGCGACAATTGGAACTAGTCGGATTGAAGCAGACGAGTTTCGCATTATCTCTGGTTATTATCAAGGTCATACCACTGGGACGCCGTTAACTATTATTGTTAAAAATGAACAACAAAGAAGTACTGATTATGCCAAGCTGAGTGAATATTACCGACCCTCGCACGCAGATTACACTCAAGACATAAAATATTTGGGCTACCATGATCCGCGTGGTGGTGGGCATTTCTCCGGTCGTTTAACAGTTTTGTTAGTGATTGCTGGCGCGATTTGTTTAGATATTTTAGCCCAAGCTGATATTTTAATAGCTACCCATATTTTAAAAAGTAAAGATTTTACCGATGACAGTTTTTCAGCTGATTTAAGTCAGCTTAAACAACAACTAACAAAATTAAAACAAAGTGATTTTCCAGTTTTAACCACGGGAGAAACTTTAAAGGAACAAATCGCTGCAGTTAAAAAACAACAAGATTCGATTGGTGGTATTTTAGAAACCGTCGTATTAGGTTTACCAGCTGGGATTGGCGAGCCTTTCTTTAATTCTTTAGAAAGCCAACTGAGTCATCTAATTTTCAGTATTCCAGCCGTTAAGGGCATTGAATTTGGTTTAGGCTTTGATTTTTATCGTTATTTTGGTTCGGTTGTAAATGATGAGATAATTTATGAACATGAAAGCTTTAAAACCAAAACCAATCATAATGGTGGTATCAATGGTGGTATTAGTAATGGCAATCCACTAATTTTTAAAACGGTGATAAAACCAACAGCTTCCATTGGAAAACCTCAAGAAATTATTAATCAGGCAACGAAAGTCAGTGAGAAAATGGCGATTGAAGGACGACATGATCCAGCGATTTTTCCGCGGGCTGCGATTGTGATTGACGGTTTGACCGCTTTTGCGCTCTTAGATTTAATTTATGCCCGTTGGGGATATTTATGGAAAAAATAAGCTACGGTTTAGTTGGTCATCCCTTAGGGCAGAGCTATTCGGTTTTGATTCATCAAATATTTAAACAGATTCCTTATCAATTATGCGAGTTGACGCCAGCAGAATTTTCAACTTTTATCAAAGAACGTAATTTTAAAGGTTTAAATATTACCATTCCATATAAAACAGCTGCTTTAGATCTTTGTGATGGATTGGAAGAATCGGTGATAATTAGCGGTAGTTTAAACACCATTGTTAATGATGATGGGCGCTTAATTGGTTATAATACCGATTTACTAGGTTTAAAGTGGTTGCTTTCAGCTTACCAAATTGATTTAGCGCACGAACATGTCATGATTTTAGGTACGGGTGGTACCAGTAAAACTGCTTTAGCACTGGCAAAGATGCACCAGGCTTTAAGTATTACTCAAGTATCACGTACGGCTAAACCTAAGACGCTGACTTATAAACAATTAAAAGATCATCCCGCCACAGTCGTGATAAATACTACTCCAGTTGGCATGGCGGGGTTTGAGGGTAGCATGGAGTTTGATTTAACTTGGTTGCCGCAAGTTAAAATCGTGGTGGATGTTATTTATAACCCGTATCGGACCAACTTAATTTTACAAGCCCAAGCTTTAAAGCTAAGAGCCTATAATGGTTTATTAATGTTAGTGGCTCAAGCATATTTCGCTACTAAGCTGTTTACGCAAAAAGAACTTGAAACTGAGTTAATTAAGTCCACTTATCTTACCTTAGCTAAAGCAAAAACTAATATCGTTTTAATTGGTTTACCTGGTTCTGGTAAATCAACGATTGGCCAAGGATTAGGGCTCAATAAAGAGTTTGTTGATTTTGATCAATTAATTGAAGCTCGGACTGGTTTAACTATTCTTGAAATATTTAAACAATATTCAGAAGAACATTTCCGTGATTTAGAAACTGCGTTAATTAAAGAGTTAAGTTTAAAAACCAATTTAGTAATTGCTTGCGGTGGTGGTGTAATTGAGCGTCCAATTAATATCACTTATCTGAAGCAAAATGGTTTTTTGTTTTACTTAAAGAAAACCCCAGAGCAACTAAATTTGACTTATAAACGACCTTTAGTTAATGATTTGGCTGATTTAAAAGCATTGGCTAAGCGGCGGGAACCGCTTTATCAACAAGCAGCAGATTATACGATTACTCATCAACCTTACGTTGAGATGATAAAAGAGATTGAGGAATTATATGAAACACATTTTGATTATTAATGGCCCAAATCTAAACTTGTTAGGCTTAAGGGAACCAGCTATTTATGGCCATCAAACCTATGAGGAGCTTTGCAGTTTAATTAAACAATATGCGATTGATCAAGGTATTGACGTTACTATTAAACAAAGCAATAGCGAAGGGGAGCTGGTAGATTTTATTCAAGCAGCTTATGGCAAGTTTGCGGGTATTATTATTAACCCCGCTGCTTACACGCACACTAGTATTGCCATATTAGATGCTTTATTAGCGGTGGGATTACCCACAGTTGAAATACATTTGTCAGATGTTAGCCAACGAGAAAGTTATCGCCAAGTAAGTTATATTAGAGATTACTGTTTAACCACGATTAGTGGCTTAGGGGCTAATGGCTATTTAAAGGCCATTGCCTATTTGATTAAGGAGCTAGAAAAATGATTATTACATTAAGAGAAACAACAACCGAAACACAAAAAGATGAGATTATTGCTTATATTGAGCAATTCGGGGTAAAAGTCAGTGTAATTACCGGGGCGATGGTTAGTGTCATTGGTTTAGTGGGGGATACTTCCGCGATTGATATTAAAGCTTTAGCAGCGTTCCATTTTGTTAAAGATGTTCAAAGAATTGCGGAACCTTATAAAAAAGCCAATCGTCAATTTCATCCGTTAGATACGATTGTGGACGTGGCTGGAATCAAAATTGGTCAAAGTGAAGCGATTGCGATTATTGGTGGCCCTTGTTCAGTTGAAACCGAAGAATTATTAGCTGAAACGGCCCAAGCAATCAAGCAATCAGGTGCTCATTTCTTACGTGGTGGGGCATTTAAACCGCGCACTTCGCCATACTCTTTTCAGGGTCACGGAGTTTTGGGCTTACAATACTTACATCAAATGAAAGAAAAATATGGTTTACCCGTAGTTAGCGAGATTATGGATGCGACACTTTTACCAGAGTTTGAAAAATATGTTGACTTGATTCAGGTTGGTGCCCGCAATATGCAAAACTTTGAGCTTTTAAAAGCCTTAGGTAAAAGTAGTAAACCAATTTTATTAAAACGTGGTTTTGCTAATACGATCGAAGAATGGTTAATGTCCGCGGAATACATTATGACCAGCGGAAATTCAAATGTGATTTTATGTGAACGCGGAATTCGAACTTTTGAAACAGCGACGAGAAACACCTTAGATCTTAGTGTGATTCCGTTAATTAAACGCAAGAGCCATTTGCCAATTATCATCGATCCTTCTCACGCAACTGGTGACTGGCGTTTAGTAGAAGCCTTATCTTTAGCCGCGATTGCGGCGGGGACAGATGGTTTAATTATTGAAGTGCATAATCAACCAGAAAAAGCTTATAGTGATGGCGCTCAATCGTTAACTTATCAAAATTTCGCTCGTTTGATTGAAAAGGGACGAAAAATTGCGGAAGTAGTGGGTCGGAATATTTAATGTTGGCCAAAGTCTATCCTGGGGTAGCTCAAGGGACGATAAAAATTCCAACTAGTAAAAGCTTAGCGCATCGGGCCATTATTTGCGCGAGCTTAGCTAATGGGACAAGTCGGATTAAAGAAGTTAATTTTAGCCAGGATATTTTAAAAACAATCGCTGCGATGCAACAAATTGGAGCACAAATCAATAGAGTTGAGTCCGATTTAATTATCACTGGGGTTAGTCAACCAAAATTTAATGAATTAACCCTTGATTGTTATGAATCGGGCTCAACGTTACGTTTTTTAATTCCACTGGCTGCGATCTTCGCAAAGCAAGTTAATTTTACTGGTCAAGCGGGTCTTTTTAAGCGACCTAATAGTGTCTATGAAAAGATCTTTTTAAAGCAGGGTTTATCATTTAAACAAACTGCCACCGGAATTACCTTAACTGGACCCTTAAAAGCGGGTGAATATCTAATTGCTGAAAATATAAGTAGTCAATTTGTTAGTGGCTTATTAATGGCTTTACCGCTTTTAGCTGGTGATAGTCAAATTAAAATCACTGTTCCGCTGGATTCTCAACCGTATTTAGCTTTAACTTTAGCGGTTTTAAAACACTTTAGTATTTTCATAAAAAAACAAGCGAATAGCTATTACATTGCTGGTAAACAACAATATCAAGCACAAGATTACCAAGTTGAAACTGATTATTCACAATTAGCATTTTTTGCGGTTTTAGCAGCGATTAATGCACCACTAGAAATACTTACTAATACGAAACAAACCCTCCAAGGTGACGCTCATATTTTAAACTTTTTAAAAGAATTTGGTGCTAGTGTTTTGGAAACTAAGCAGGGTTATTTGATTAGCCCAGCTCATCAAGCAGCAGTGAGCTTTGATCTGAAGGATTGTCCTGATTTAGGCCCGATTTTATTAATCTTAGGGACACAAAGTCCAGCGCTGACGTTAACAAATGTTGCGAGGTTGCGCTTTAAGGAGTCCGATCGTTTATTAGCCATGGAAAATGCTTTGACTTTATTAGGCTATCAACTTACTGTTAGTGAAAATGAAGTCACGATCTCTCAGAAAAAAAGTCCGACCCAAAGCTTTAACGTACCAGGAGCTAACGATCATCGGATTGTGATGAGCTTAGCAATTTTAGCGACGATTAGCACTCAACCTGTAACAATTACAACAGCGGAAGCAATTTCGAAGTCTTATCCCCATTTTTTTACTGATTTAGCGAGACTACAAATAAAAGTAGAAACAATTGAGCGTTAAAAGAGCGTAACTTGAAATCATAGTTGGTTTCAGTTATATTGAAAGTAGATAATAAAGGAGATTATAATCATTATGAAATTACAAACAATTGAAGATATTGGGCCAGTTTACGAAGGTAAACTAATGGCGGTCGGAATTAACTCGGTTGAAGCTTTACTTGATGCTTGCTCAACTAAAAAAGAACGCGATGATTTAGCTTTAAAAACGGGTATTTCTGGTAAAAGAATCTTACGTTGGGCTAACCATGCTGATTTATTTAGAATTAAAGTGGTAGCTGGTGAGTTTTCCGAACTACTTGAAGCTTCCGGAGTTGACACTGTTGTAGAATTAGCGATGCGTAATCCAGCTAACTTAGCTGCTAAAATGGCGGAAGTAAATGAAGTTAAAAAATTAACGCGCCGCGTGCCAGTTGAAAGTCAAATTGCTGATTGGGTAGAACAAGCTAAAGCTTTACCACGTAAATTATTTTATTAAATTATAAAGTTTTCAAAAATTATAGAATTAGTTGGAAAGAGCAGATTAAACTCTGCTTTTTTATTGATGGTCCAAACAACCAGCGGTGCTTGAAAGAGTTTTTGTTGGACTAAAACGGTAAAGCGTTTTAAGTAAGGATACTCATAAGCAATAAAATCAGGTCGCGATAAAAAATTTAATAATAATCTTTCTAACGCCCACCCAAGTAGAGGCTCAACGTCTCCTGGTTGAAATTTAGTCGCTAATTGGCCCCGCACAATCGATGGTTGATGTTGGCGGTACCAGTTTAAAGCCATTGGATTAAACGACTCGATACAGTATTGACCAGAATAAGTTGCTAAAATCGCAGCGGTAAGTTTGGTGGTTAAACAATCTTTACCAGGTTGCTTAATTTCGATGATTAAGGGCACCTGTTTATCAACTAAGGCTAAGACATCAGTCAACAAGGGAATCTTTTGGTCAGTGTCAAATAAGCGATAGGTTTGTAGTTCAGCATAATCACAAGCCACTATATCTTTTGCTACCCCACAAACCCGAAGCAGATTATAATCATGAAACACCACAATTTGTTGGTCTTTTGTGATTTGAACATCTAATTCAATTCCATAATGGTGTTTGATTGCTAATTCAAAGGCCAATAAACTGTTTTCGGGGATTGCCTTTTTACGTTGATGTAAGCCACGATGAGCATAATTGAACTCTTTAAAAGCATTAAATCGAGCTGATCCCTGGAGATTTGGTTTAACTAGCCATAAATAGATTAGTACTACACTTAAAAAGGCCAGAATAAATCCCATTAATCAAAATCCTCAAATGCTTCTAAACCACTTTTAACGCTGGGTTTATTATCACCATGTTTGACTTGGGTCATGGTTAAAAAGGCGAGTAAGGTAAAGATTGTGGCGTAGGGGAATAAGATCCGATAACCAAAAAATTGAATTAAATAACCAGAAATTATTGGCGTAATAACTTGTGCTGACATCGAAAAAGTATAGTAATAACCAGTATATTTACCGATATCACCACTTTGACTCATTTCAACGACCATTGGGTAAGAGTTAACATTAATCATGGCCCAAGCCACTCCAACTAACGCCAAGATAATATTGATAAAGCTGGTATAAACAGTAATAAACGTGACGCTAAACCAAGCGCTTGCTAATAAAATAACTCCAGCTAAAATAACTTTCTTCCGTCCAATTTTTGATGAGATAATGCCAATTGGTAAAAAAGCAATAATCGAAGAAATCGTCGCAACAAGTAGGGGTGAAGAATAATCTTTTAGATTAAAGACGTTATCCGCATAGCGCGAAAAAGCAGTAGTAACGGCATTATAGCCAATAAACCAAAACGCGACCGATAATAACAAAAAGACTAAACTCCGAAAGACCGGTTTGGGTAATTTATGTGAGCCACTTTGAGCAGTTTCTGCTTCAGAATCAGCTAAAGCGAGTTTATTTTCATTAATATTTAAAACTAAGATTGTAACGGATAAAACCATAATTAAAGCTACCGCTAAAAAGATTTTCCAATAATTATCATTTTGGCCTTGGAGTAGTAATTTAATGATTAATAAGGCTAAAATACCCCCAACTGCTCCCATTAAGTTAATAATCGCATTGGCTTTTGAGCGAAATGGTTTTGGCGTCACATCTGGCATTAACGCGACGGCTGGAGAGCGATATGCTGACATTGCAAGTAATGTGATGGATAAAGCTATTATAAATAATGGAAAGCTTTGCCAGTTCGCACCTAAGGGAATTAGCACCATAAAGAAACTCGCAATGGCGGTACCTACGATAATAAACGGCATTCGTTTACCAAAGCGAGTTTTGGTTCGGTCGGATAAAGCTCCAAACATTGGTAACATAAATAAAGCTAAGATATTGTCAACTGACATAATAATGCCAATTAAACCGGCCCCTAAATTAAATTTATCTTCTAAAAGAATGGGAACTGCATTATCGTAGAGCTGCCAGAAAGCTGAAATAGAGAGAAAGGCTAACCCAACAATAATTGTGCGTTTTTGATTAAGTTTCATGATATCGTTCACTTTCTATAACTGAGATTAGCGTACCAAAATTTTAAGCAAGTGTAAAGATTACCACTAAAACATCGCAGCTAAATAAAAAAATATCACCAGCGATGATGATATTTATGTTATTTATTTCCAAGTATTTTTTTAGTTAATGATTATAGTTAGCAATCTCTTTTGCAATAATTGGGATAATCTGTTGCTTCCGTGATAAAAGGTTGGGAATAAACTCTAACTCATTTTTTAGCTTAATACTGTTTTGAAAACCATTTTTAAAGAAGCTTTGGTGGGGGCCGGTATAAAGGAAATAAGAACCAATATCTTGGATGTCCGTAAATACCATTAACACTAAGTCAAATTCGTTAGTTTCACTATATTGTTTTAAATAATTTGTAAGCTCCTCTTGCATAGTTGTAATCGTTAAGGGGTCAATGATATTAATTTGACCAATCGCGATTTTAAACGTATCAATATTAAAGGTTTTTAAATCAGTATGAACAATCTCACTAACGGTTTTTCCGGCTAATGAGGCTGAAGCTCGATAGATTTCTAAAGCGTATTGTTCCATATCAAGTCGCGTCATTTTTGCTAATTGTTCAGCCATTTTGATATCATCAAGCGTACTAGTTGGTGATTTAAAGTTCATTGTATCAGAGATAATCGCACCTAGTAATAAAGCTGCGATCTTGGCAGGAATCTTAAGTTTTTTCTCTTGATACATTTTTGCAATAATCGTGGCAGTACTACCAACAATTTCGTTACGAAACATGACGGGTGTTGGTGTCATAACATCGCCAATTCGGTGATGGTCGATAATCTCGATAACATCAGCTTGTTCTAAACCTTCAACGCTTTGGGAAATCTCATTATGATCTACTAAAATAACTTTTCGTTTAGCATGTTCCCACAAGTGATATCGTGAAATCAGCCCAATCAGAACATTATTTTGATCAATAACAGGATAACTGCGGTATCGTGATTTAGGAATAATGGTTTTAACATCATCTAAATAATCGTAGTCGTAAAAAGTAATTAGTTTGGTTGTCATGACGTGTTTAATTGGAATAGCTTGGGTAATTAATTGACTGGCGGAAAACATATCTAAGGTGGTGCAAATTAAAGCACAGTCATGAGCTTGTGCAGCAGCTAAAATATGCGCTGGAACTTGCTTGGTTAAAGTCACAATTACTAAAGCGGCATGCGTCGTAATGGCTTTTAAAATTGAGATTTCAGTGAAGCTTGAAATCACAATCTTATCGCGGTATTCAATGAAATCTTTTTCCGCGACGGAACTGGTACCAATATTGATAATTCCGCTGGGGCGATAACTAACTGGTTCATAATCTAGTGTCCCCATTAAAGTTTCAGCAATGGCTTTTAAGGGCGTTAAACGCATAAACTCATATTGACTCTGGGCAACACTTAAAATGCCATTAGTAATCGCTGAAATCGTCGTTAATCCGATTAAATGTTGTTTTTCATCGACAACTGCAACAACTTTTTTGTTTTGATTAATCATTTGTTGCCAAGCTAAATGAATCGTCGTATCTTGACTGACTGTTAAGGCGGTGTCAATTTCTATATCCGCAATTCTCGTGCGTAGATCATGGATTAAAATTGGTGGTTGAACATTAAACTTTTCTAAAATATAACTTGTTTCCGAATTTAAATTACCCAGTCGGACAGGCGTCACTTGATAACCTAATTGTGTTTTTAAATCCGCATAAGCTAAAGTTGAACAAATAGTGTCTGTGTCAGGGTTTTTATGACCAGTAATAAAAATTGATTTTTTCATAAAGCACCTCAATTTATGCTTAAATTATAGCATAATAAATGACTAATAATGCACTAATCCAATTGTCGCTTACCAAAAAAGAGTAATTGAACTCAACTAGGGCCTGTGTTATGATTAAACATATCAAAACAGCGCTTTGATAATCATAAAAGAAAGAAGTTTTGTCATGAATATAAATAAAGAATTGCTAGCAGCTTTAAGTTGCAGCGAAAAAATATCTCTACTTTCTGGAGCGGATTTTTGGCATACCACCGCTATCAATCATTTAAATATTCCCAGTGTACGCTTAAATTATGGCTTTTTTGGCTTGGGTGGAGATCATGAATTTCATAGTTTCTGTTTACCTGCTCCAGCCACATTAGCGGGTAGTTTTAACCGTAAACTAATCCGTGAATTAGGACGTTTAGTTGGCAATGAAGCGGTTAAAAATGAGATTCAAGCCTTAATTGCGGTTGACTTACAAAGTAAACGCTATCCTTTAGCTGGTAAAGCCTTTTTAACTTATAGTGAAGATCCGTTTTTAACTAGTGAATTAGCTAGTAATTATTTAAATGGTATTAAAGCCACTAAAACTAAAGTTATTGCCAAGGGCTTTACGGCTTTAAGCCAAGAGTCCTATAAACGAACGATTGATGTGTTAGTTGATGAAGCAGCTTTAGTTAATTTTTATTTAAAAGCCTTTCAATTAGTTTTAAATCAAGTCGCTGTAGATGGTGTTATTTTAGGCCATAATAAAATCAATGGTGTTTATGCGAGTGAAAACAAGTGGTTAACCAGTTTATTAAATGAAAAATGGGGCTATCGCGGTTTACTGATTAGTGAATGGGGTGCGATTAATAATCGTTATCAAGCACTTAAAGCTGGTGTGGACTTAGAAATGCCTAAAAGTGATGCTTATACTAGTGCTTCTCTTAATCAGTATTTAAACAAGCCGGAAACTGATTGTAGCTTGGTTGATCAACAATTGAAAAAGGTTTTAAATTTTGTTAGACCAGTTGAGCAAAAAACTATCCGCACGATGGAACAGGAAAAATTATTAATTAAAGCAGTCCATGAATCAGCTGTCTTACTAAAAAATAACCAACATATTTTACCACTTAATGAACATGAAGGAATATTAGTTTTAGGTCGATTTGCATCAAAACCACGAATTCAAGCATTGGGTAGCACGCATGTTAATGTTTCAGCTACCAAACCATTTTTAACGGTGTTAAAAGAACAACATATTAATTATGAATATTCTCATGGTTATTATTTTGAAAATGACACTCCCGATGCAACATTAATTGAAGAAGCGGTAAATCTTGCGAAGCGCCAACAACCCGTGATTATTTTCTTAGGTTTAACTGATAGTAATGAAAATGGCAGTACTGATCGCAAAGACTTAGATTTACCAACTAATCAATTAGCCTTACTAACCGCGGTGGCGGAAGTTAATCAACGCATTGTTGTGGTATTAATTGGCGGATCAGTGGTTAACACTGATTGGGATCAGCAGACACAAGCTATTTTAAAAGTTGGCTTAGCTGGTGCTGGCTTTGCTCAAGGTACGTTTGATCTTTTATTTAATCGGGTTAATCCGTCTGGTAAATTGACGGAAACTTATCCGTTAAAGTTAAATGATTTACCTGCCACGCCGTATTTCCCTCAAGGGCCAAAATATGTTAGTTTTAATGAAAGTCAGTATGTCGGATATCGTTATTTTAGTTCAGTAGCTAAACCAGTTAAATATCCGTTTGGTTATGGTCTCTCTTATAGTAAATTTGAAGTAAAATTGCTTAATTATCCCCGTGAGGTGACAACAACCACTGATTTAGTTTTTGAGTTTGAGATTTTTAATTTAGGACCCTATGCCGGACAAGAAGTCCTTCAACTATATGTCTCGTTGCCAGATTCGCATTTAATCCGACCAAAGTTAGAATTAGTTGGTTTTGAAAAGTTTGAAATAGCCGCGGGTGAAAGTCAGATTGTTAGTCTTACTGTTCCAACTTATTTATTAGCGAAATACCTTAACCCGTCTGCGCCTGCCGTGATTGAAAGTGGTGTGTATCATTTTTATACGGGGCTAGATTTAGCCAATGCTTGCCAGGTTCAAATTAACCGAACTGATCTAAATGAAACACATTATCCAACCGGTTACGATTATCGGACTGGTTTAAACTTTAAAACTAAAAACCACCAAAAATTAGTGACTTATACAACCTCAGTTAATGCACTAACTCGGGTAGGCGAATTTGATTTTAATTCGACTTTAAATGAATTAAAACAAACTTTAATTGGACGGCGTTTTTATAAACAATTATTTAAAGAGTTTGAGAAACAACATATTTACACAAAAAATAAAGTCGTTAACCAACAAATCATTCATGAAATATTAGGCCAATTACCATTACGAAGTTTGATTAAATTGACCGGTAGTAAATATGATTTAGTTTACTGGCAAGATTTTCTGATGGCTTGTAATCAAAATAAATGGTTTTCTTGGTTAAGAAAGAAATATAAGAAAAACGCACCCGTTAATTTTGATTCATTTGAGGAATAGACTTAGGCTTTTAAGCTTCTACCTTTAATAATAATATTGAAAGGGGTAGAGCAATGTCAGGTTTAGGTATTATTGCATTACTAGCTGGTTTAGCTGCCATCTTTAAATTATTAACGAGTGGTCGCGGCCGAGTTAGCATTCCTGGAATTAATATTTCTTGGGGTAAATGATTGGCTCAGTTGTCTTGGTTTGGCGATTTTAGCGTATCAAGACTACAAACATGGGGAAATTCACTACCGATACTTATTTTGTTTAGTGGATTTCCGTTTTTTATTGGGCTATGTTAGCTTATTGTTTTGTTTTAGTACTTATAAATATGTTGAAAAATATATTGGTGGCGCTGATTTATTAGTTATCAGTTGTTTGCTAACGCGATATGATTTCACTTTTGTAAACTTGAGTTTGATTTATGCTTGTATTGGCGCACTAATCGCGAGTTTAGTTACGCAACAAAAACGAATTAAGTTTTTACCTTTTCTTGCTGGTGGGTTTTTTCTGGTTTTAAGTAGTAGAAAGTTGGGATGTTATTTTACCACGTGAGAAAGCATTGAAAAATGGGATTGCTAGTTTAAGCGACGCTGAGATTTTAGCATTAATATTAAAGACGGGTTATAAAGGCACTTCAATTTTGACCTTAACTACCGAGTTATTAACCAATTATGATCTAAAAGCACTGTTATCCCTAAGTTATCATCAATTAGTCCAAATTAAAGGCATTAACCAAGCTAAAGCGTTAGAATTGTTAGCTTGTTTAGAAATCGTGCGGCGCTTATTTTATTACCAAGTGCAAAATCAAGATATTATTAAAAACAAAACGGATATTTATCGGTGGCTTCAAATGGAGCTAGGATTGCTTAATCAAGAAAAATTTTTAGTTATTTATTTAAACGTAAAAAACCGCATCATTGAATATCAAACTTTATTTATTGGGACAGTTGATGTGAGTATTGTGCACCCACGAGAAATATTTAAACAAGCCTTTATTTTATCAGCTTCAAAAATCATCTGTGTACATAATCATCCTAGTACGGATTTAACTCCTTCCCCAGCGGATATTAATTTAACGCGAGTTTTACAAAAAACAGGCAATCTGTTTGGGATTCCACTTTTAGATCACTTAATCGTGGCGAATAATGGTTATTTTAGTTGTATGGAAGCGTTGGGGCCTGATTAAAAGCTGGTTGCTTACTAAGCAATTAAATCTTATAATAATAACGGTGATGAGATGTCGCAAAGAAGCAAAGGTAAAAAAATATTTAGTATCGGCGTACTACTAGCAATCTTGTTTACGCTTTTTTCTAATTTAGGAAGATATAGTCCGTGGTTAAAATCAGCTCAATCAGCTGGTTTCGACTTCTTTTCGACGATTCAATATTCTGTCTTTCATCATCCCGTGACCTCGGTTACTAATTTTATGCATGATTTAACTAGTCTTTGGCAAGTTCGTAATGATAATGATTTATTACGTTCACAATTAGCCTTTTTAGAACAATATCAAGCTGCTAATGAATTTAATAAGAAAAAAATTGCGGAACTAGAGGATATTCTAGCTTATAAGCAAGTTCATCGTCAGCTAGATTTAGTTTTAGCAGAAATTGTCTTGCGTAGTGCAGATTTATGGAATGATATTATTACTATCAATGCTGGAACAAAACAAGGAATAGCAGTTGATCAAGCGGTCATTATCCCAAGTGGCTTAATTGGTCGAGTGGCTAGTGTTAGTGAAAATCAAGCGACAGTTAGTTTGTTATTAACCAAACAGAGTCTGAATAAAGTTTCCATTAAATTGATAGCGGAAAACAATCGGGTTATCCATGGTATTTTGGAACATTATGATTATCAAAAGAAAGCCTTTTTAGTTAATTTATTAGAAGCTAATGTTGGCGTAGCTGTTGGTAGTTCAGTCGTAACTTCAGGATTAGGTGGAATTTTCCCAGAAAACTTATTATTAGGTAAAGTTAATGAAATTATTATTTCGCCCAATGATTTAGTGACTAAACTTTATGTCAATCCAGCCGCAAATTTCTCTGATTTTAATTTAGTTTTCGTGGTAAAAACTAATGATTAAAGTTCATCACGTTTATTTGTTTATTGCTTTTTTATTGGATTGCCTGTTGGCAGTCATTTTGCCTTATGATTTTAGTTTACAAAACTTTAATTTTACGCCAGCTTTTAGCTTAATTGCTTTGATTATTATGGTGAAGGATTATGATTTATGGGATAATTTAGCTCAAGCTTGGTTGATAGGTTTAATTTATAGTTTAATTTTTGCGGATAATTATTTTATTTATCCACTAACTTATGCGGCTGTAATTTTGGTTAGTAAAATTTATTCTTCCTATATTACTTACTCGATGATTGAATATATTTTACTGGGAGCGGGCATGGTAGCATTAAAAGAATTTTTATTATTTTTTCTCTATACCGGTTTTTCATTGAAAGTTATCCCGTTAACAATTTGGTTCCAAAAACAATTCTTTATAACCATTATCGGTAATATTCCGGTAATTTATCTGATGCTAAAACTTTATAAACCATTAACGCGCTATTTCGCCACAAAATCTTAAAAAGCAAATTGAGAAAATATCAAGCCTATCATTTGTTTGTGTTATAATTATTTTATCGAGGTGAATGATGCGTTTAATTATCGAAAGACTGAAAACACAATTTGATCAATCAGGGGCCTTAAACTACTTATTAAAAATTTTGATTATTGTTTTGATTGCTTATTTAATTTGGAGTTTCAGTTCTCTTTTTCAATATCTTTATCACACACTCAAGCTAATTTTAACACCATTTTTACTAGGATTTGGACTGGCTTATTTACTTCGACCTACCATTGTCTTTTTTGAAGCACGTAAGTTATCTCGTAAATACGTTATTCCCGTCTTAGTAATCTTAATTGTTGTTTCACTTTGGTGGATTATCATGTCAATGTTTCCCGTTTTATACGACGATATCGTTTTATTTGTAAAAAACAGTGTTGACGCAATTAGTCGAATGATTGAATGGCATCATACCAATGGTGACAACTCAACCGACTTATTCTCAGTTTTAAGTACCCAAATGATTAACTTCCTTAATCAACAGTTAATTCCAAATATAACTAATTATGTTACATATTTTGTCTCGACCTTACTAACTACATTAACTAAAGGTGTCTTCACCTTGGTAATTGCAATTTATTTTATGTTAGATTATGAAAAGACAGTGGACATGATTTATGCTGGAGCGTTTTTAGTTAATAGTAAGTTACCAGAATATATTTATCGGATTGATCGAGTCGTAAGTGTCTATATTCGTTCTTTATTAGTCTTAATGGTGATTAAGTTTCTAGAGTATAGTATTCTTTATCGGTTAGTTAATCATCGTAACTGGATGATTTTAGGGTTATTAACCGCATTTGGTTTAATTATTCCTTATATTGGACCCATGATGGCCAACGCAGTCGGAATTTTAACAGCTTTATCGTTACCACTGCCAAACGTTATTATTTTAGTGGTAGCTATTTTAATTTTATCGATGATTGATGAATACCTAATTACACCTTTAATTCATTCTCACAACAGTGATATTAAGCCACTTTGGTCAATGTTTGCGGTATATGTCGGTGGTGTTTTGTTTAAGGGCATAGGTATTTTAATAGCAGTCCCAGTTTATTTAGCTTTGCGAACTTCAATTTTGTATTATCAAGAAAGAAATGAAAATAGAGAAGGTGTGTGAGTAGGATGAGGAAAAAAATTATTGGCCTGATATTAGCTATCTTAATTTTAGGAGTCAGCGGTTGTCAAAACAACTTACCGCATGTCGCCTATACAGTTTATCCAATTGAGTTTTTATTGCAACGTTTAGCGAAAGATAGGATTGTTTATCAAAACATTTCTGATGACTCTTTAATTTTACGCGGTAGTTTGATCGTTGATTATCAAAAAATTCTTAAAAAATCAGATTTATTGATTTATTTTGGCGGTTTAGAACCTTTTATGTTGAGTTATAATGCTGAAATTGAAGCTACCAAAGTTCAATTATTAGATATCACAGCCCGGACGAATATTTATCAATTTAATCGTTATTATAAACATGCCTTAAATAATACCGATTTTATTGTCAAAGAAGGGCCATATTATGATGGGGCTGAATTTAACTCGATTGATATTTATAGTAATGATCCTTATTTGTGGATGGATCCGATTGCTTTAACTAGCATGGCCAAACAAATAAAAAATTGGTTAACTTCAATTTATCCAGAACAAAAGAAGTTTTTTGAGACTAACTATGAAAAATTAGAAATCGATTTAGCTTTATTAGATTATGAGTTTCAAAACTTAAAGCACCGCGACACTGCCATCAAACTGGTGACGATGACGCCTAGCTTTGGACCTTGGCAACAAAATTACGGTGTGGAAGTTTATCCAGTCATCTTATCAAAATTTGGCGCCTTACCAACTGAACAACAATTAACTCTAATTAAAGAGCGCATCAAAGATGATGGCGTGCACTATATCGCTGATGAACCTAATTTACCAACTGATATTCGTGAGCTCTATGAGGCTTTAATTATCGAGTTGGATTTAAAACCGATCAAGTTAAGTAGTGTAACTTTTAGGACAATGCAGCAAGTCGAGAGTAATAAAGACTTCATTGATATTATGTATGATAATCTACTAGCATTAGAAAGCTTAGAGTAATAACTTGATTATTACTCTTTTGCTATGGAGGAAAGATGAATAAAATTTTATTAATCGATGGTAATTCTATGTTATTTCGGGCTTACTATTCTACGATGCGTCATCCCATGAAAACCGCTGCTGGGGTGGCTACTAACGCTGTTTTTGGGTTTGCGAGGATGTTAAATCTTGCTTTAAGACAATTGGCACCAACCCACGTATTAGTAGCGTTTGATACCGGCAAAAAGACTTTCCGCCATGAAACATTTACTGATTATAAAGGTACGCGACCTGATTTACCCGAAGAATTGAAGATTCAATTTCCTTTAGTACGGGATTTGATTTCGGCGATGGGGTTAAAATTTTATGAATTGGATGGTTTTGAAGCGGACGATATCATCGGATCTTTAACGAAACAATTTCAAGAATATCCGATTGATGTGCTTACTGGTGATAAAGACTTATTTCAATTGGCTCAAGACCAAACAACGATTTGGATGATGAAAACAGGCACGAGCCAAATGGATAAATTTTCTCCCGCTGAAATTTATGCCACCTACCAACTTATTCCGCAACAAATAATTGACTTAAAAGGCTTAATGGGGGATGCCAGTGATAATATTCCGGGGGTGAAAGGCATTGGAGAAAAAACCGCTTTAAACTTATTACAACAATATCCTAATATAGAAACTATTTATCAAAATCTTGATAACTTAAGCGCCACTGTCAAACAGAAATTAATTGCTGGTGAAGACTTAGCTTATCTTTCAAAAGACTTAGCCACTATTAAAACAGATTTAACGCTTGATCTTAAACTCGATGCTTTTAAGTTTGAAATCGATTATCCCGCACTTTATCAATTTTATCAAGCTTATGAAATGAATTCTTTAAGCAAGGAAATCGAAGATAAACTCGAGGTTAAAGCAAGTTCGTTAGAATTTGAATTGGTTAAGACTATGCCCACTAGTTGCTTAAAGCAAGCTGGTAATGCGATATTTTTTGATTTAGACGCAACTGATTATTTTGATTTGAAACTATTCGGTTGTGCTTTAACAGACGGGCAATCCGTTTATTATCAAAACTTAGCAGATTTTACTTTAGATCAAGCTTTTTTGGCTTATTTAACCACACCAATTGAGAAGCTTGTTTTTGATGCTAAACAAATTTATCATCTGTTTTCACAACTTAAGCTTGTTGCTCCAAACGGTTTATTTGATGTTAACATCGCAGCTTATCTGACTGATAATAATCTTAGCAATTGGAATAATTTAGCTGCTAAATATAATCTCCATTTTGAACAAGATAATCAACCATCTTTATTGGATGCTTCAGGTAATCCGGATTTAACATCACGGAAGTGTTTTGATTTATTTAATATTGCGCAAACGCTTAAAGCTGAACTGGAAACTAAAAATCTAATGAAGCTTTATGCGGAGATTGAAATGCCGTTAGCGCAAGTCTTATTTGAAATGGAACAAACTGGGATTTTAATCGATATTAAAGCGTTAAAAGAGTATGCTAAAAGCATTTCTGCGCATTTAGCCAATTTGGAACAAAGTATCTATGCATTAGTTCAAGCACCATTTAATCTTAATTCCCCAAAACAAATGGCGGAAGTTTTATTTGATGAATTACAGCTACCTCAGATTAAAAAACGTTCAACTGCGATTGATGTGTTAGAAAAGCTTAATCCCTTCCATGAGATTGTTCCATTATTAACTGAATACCGCCAATACCAAAAAATCTTTAGTACTTACGCTGATGGACTCCAAAAATATATTGGCGTTGATCAGCGGATTCATACAATTTATCGCCAAACCTTAACCCAAACTGGTCGTTTATCGTCAATTAATCCTAACTTACAAAATATCTCAGTTCGTAGTGAAATTGGGCGTGAAGTTCGTAAAGCCTTTATGGCGGATGAAAAGAGCTTTTTAGTCTCAGCGGACTATTCACAAGTGGAACTAAGAGTCTTAGCCCATATTGCTCAGGAGACTAAGCTGATTGAAGCCTTCTTAAAAAATATTGATATTCATACTCAAACTGCTAGTGAAATCTTTCATGTTCCGTTAAAAGAAGTAGATGAGCAAATGCGTCGCCGGGCGAAGGCGGTTAATTTCGGAATTGTTTATGGTATTTCTGATTTCGGTTTAGCTGAACAATTAAATATCCCACGGCTTGAAGCTCAAAACTATATCGATCGTTATTTTGAAGGTTATCCCAAGATTAAAGCATATATGGATAATATTGTTACCCAATGTGAAAAACAGGGATATGTCGAGACTTTATTCCAAAGAAGAAGAGAAATACCAGAAATTAAAGACCGTAATCATTTACGCCGTGAATTTGGTAAACGGGCGGCGATGAATGCACCAATTCAAGGAACTGCGGCTGATATTATTAAAATTGCGATGATAGCGATTGTTAAAGAACTAAAACAAGCCAATTATCAAACAAAATTGCTCTTGCAAGTTCATGACGAGTTAATTTTTAATGTTCCAGCATCAGAGTTAACGGTTGTTACCAACTTGATTAAAGATAAAATGGAACACGCATTTTTGCTTAAAGTTCCGTTACTAGTGGAAATAAGCCACGGAAAAAATTGGTTTGAGATTTAAAAAGGAGAATTATGCCAGAGCTACCTGAAGTAGAAACAGTCCGTCGGACCTTAGTAAAACTAGTTGAGCAAAAACAAATTGCGGAGATCCAAGTTTTTTGGCCTAAAATAATTGCTAATGTCAGTGGTTCAGCTTTTAGCCAAGCTTTAAAAGGTGAACATTTTTTAAAATTTGAACGCTTAGGAAAATACCTTATTTTTAAGTTGACTAATTATCAATTAATTGTTCATTTACGCATGGAAGGTAAATTTTACTATTATCCCCAAGCGGTAGAGAAAGAAAAACATAGTTATGCAATTTTCACTTTTACTGATGGTAGTGAACTACATTATCACGATGTCAGGAAGTTTGGGAAAATGTATTTATACGCTAGTGATGTTCAGCCAAGTGTCTTGGATAAATTAGGTTATGAAATTTGGGATGAGCGTTTAACTCCAGAGTATTTATTAAGGAAATTTAAAAATCGAACAACAGCTTTAAAAACAGCTTTACTTGATCAAAGTATTATTGCTGGGATTGGTAATATTTATGCGGCAGAAATTTGTTATCTATTGAAACTTCATCCCGCAACACCAGTTAAAACCCTAAACTTAACTGAGGTGACTAATTTAATTGCCATCACAAAGAAAATTTTAGATCAAGCAATTTTAGCCGGTGGTACTACGGTGCATTCGTTTACCTCTGCTTTAGGTATTACTGGTTTATTTCAGCAAAAATTAGCAGTTTATGGTAAAGAGGGGACTAATTGTCCAATTTGCGGGACTGAGCTACAAAAAATTAAATTGAATCAGCGAGGTACAGTCTTTTGTCCACATTGTCAAAAAAGCAAAACTTAATTACGACTTGGGCGATTACTGGTAATATTGGTAGCGGAAAATCAACAGTCGCACAACAATTAAGCGAATTTTATCCGCTAATTTCAACCGACCAGCTCACTGCAGAAATTTTAGCGACCGATGAAACAGTAAAAAAACAATTAGTCGAACTTTTTTCTTTAACGATTTTAACGGCTGATCAACAGATTGATAAACAAAAATTAGCTGCACTTATTTTTCATGATTTAAACGCAAAACAGCAACTTGAACAATTGCTACATCCCTTAATTGAACAGAAAATGTATGAACAATTAGCTCAACTAAAACAACCGCTTTGTTTTATCGAAGTACCTTTGTTATTTGAAGCTAACTGGCAAGCTAAATTTGACCATTGTTTATTGGTTTATACGCATGTTGATATTTTAATTAAACGCTTTGCGCAGTTGCCTTACGCAAAATCACAAGCCTACCAAAAACGTTTAACCAGTCAAATTGCGGACATTAATAAACTAGCATTAGTCGATTATATTATTTATAATAATGGTACGCTTAACGAGCTTGATTGGAGTGTTAAACAATTTAGGCGCCGGTTAGAAGGGAAGTGAATTAATGCAATTATCTGATTATTTCTATTTAGAATTTTCAAATCATTTAGCTAGTGCGCATTATGAAGCCCTTTATTTACTGTATCAACCGCTACTTGGGCCCCATGCGATTAGCTTGTATCAGACTTTAGTCGCATTAGCGACGATTAGTCAAGAAGAGAAACACCAAATCCTTTGTGACTTAACTAATTTGACCTTAAATGAGCTACTAGATGCGCGTAAAAAGCTCGAAGCATATGATTTGTTAAAGACGTTTATGGCTGAAAGTAATAGCTATTTGTATCAAATAGCTTTACCGTTATTACCAGCTGATTTTTTAAATCATTATGCGTTTGGGCTCGAGTTTCGCCAAACATTTGGGATGGTATTTTATGAGACTTTAAAGAGTAAATACCAACAAACCAGCCGTTTAGATCAAACTTACCAAAACATTTCAACGCGTTATGATAGTTCTTTACTTACTGATATTAGTGAACAAGAATTAAAGAAGTTTTTAGCTGATCAAACCGCCAACACTAAACTGGTTATCCCAGCTAGTTTTGATAGTCGTAAGTTTTTTCAAGGCGTTTCTAATACTGTGTTCCCTAAAGTTTTAAGAACTACAGAAAACCTGGCTTTAATTGCCCAATTAATGTCTTTATATGGGTTTGACGAAAAAGAAATGTTGCTTTTAACCGTGACGAGTATCGATATTGCAGCGGGAAAACTTGATCGAGAGTTACTGATTAATAAAGTCAGAAATCGGCAACAGAAGATTACCCCTGAAGTAATTAGTTATCAAATGGCACCGATTCAATTCCTTTTACACCTACAACAAGGATTAAAAGTAGTTGCACCTGATCAAAAACTCTTAGCCCGCTTAGCTCAAGAAATTGGTTTAACTAATGAAGTTATTAATGCCTTAATTGAATATGTCTATGAGCAAAACAATAAAGTTTTAACGCCTAATTACGTTTTAAAACTGGCAATTCCTTTAAAAACTAACGAGATTAAGACAGCGGAAGCAGCGCAACAATTTTTAAAACAATTTCAAACTACCACAAAAAGTCCCAAAAAGACCAAAGTTAAAGTATCGCCTGAAGCGCCTTTGCTGGAACAAACACTCACTAATCAAGAGCGGACAGAATTATTAGCTAAGTTGAAAGAAAGGTTTAAACAAGATGAATAAATTCAAACTTAAAAATATGCCTGAGCACGAAATTACGGCGGCTCAATTATCTAAATTGCGTAATAATCCGCGAATTTTGGCCTTGTTAGCCAATCACCAACTGACGGAACAAGATTTAAAACAATATTATCAAGCACTAACAAATTGGGTGATTGGAATGGAAGAGTGTGATCGCTGTCCGGGCTTACATGCGTGTGTTAAACCAGTGACCGGTTATTTTTATGATTTAGATTTATCCGATTTGCAAGTACCAATTTTAACGCCTTGTCGCTATTTAAAACAAAAACAAGCAGCTGAAGCACATTTAGAAAATTATGTCGTACGCGATTTTCCCGATACCTTAATTGATAAACAATTTAATCAAATTGATTTAAATAAAGAGACTGATCAATATGTCATAAATTTAGAGAAGCTTTCTAACTATGATTTTAATGCGCAACCTGCTTTTTATTTAAGTGGACCTGTTGGCGTCGGAAAGACTTATTTAGCTGCTTGCTTAGCTAATAAAGTAGCAAAAACTGGTCATAGTGTGGCTTTTATTCATGTTCCAACCTTTGCTAGCAGAATGCGAAATATGGCGTTAGATAGTGAAAGCGTCATGGCTGAAATAAACCTTTTATCGCGCTGTTTTTTCTTAGTTTTAGATGATATTGGGGCGGAATCTGTTTCCGTTTGGTTACGCGATGAAGTACTTTTACCGATTTTAAATTATCGGATGGAAGCCCAAAAGGCGACGGTTTTCACTAGTAATTTTTCGATTAATCAATTAACGGAGTATTATACAAGCTCCAAAACTGGTAATGATGAAATCATTAACGCAAAACGGATTATCGAACGGATTAAATTACTCGCCCAAGAAATCAAATTGACTGGACCATCGCGACGTCAGTTATCTTGAAACTTAGCTCGCAAAATGCTAAAATTGGAAAGTGTAAAAGAGGGGTAATTGTGAAACGAATAGGAGTTTTAACCTCCGGTGGTGATGCACCGGGTATGAACGCTGCCATCAGAGCTATCACGCGGGCTGGTTTAGCCCGTGATTGGGAAGTATATGGCATTAGGGATGGTTTTATGGGTCTATTAGCCCAAGATATTCATTTAATGGATCGTTTCAGTGTGAGTGATATTATGATTCGTGGTGGCACGATGTTAGGCTCAGCGCGTTTAGATGAATTTAAAGAAACTGCAGTCCAACAAAAAGCTGCTGAGATTTTAAAGCAGTATCAAATTGATAGTTTAGTCGTCATCGGTGGCGATGGTAGTTATCGGGCGGCAGCTGATTTATCCCGTTTTGGGGTGGCTTGTATTGCGATTCCTGGAACGATTGATAATGATATAGCTAGTACTGAAAATACGATTGGGTTTGATACAGCTTTAAATACGATTATTCAAGCGATCGACAAGTTACGTGATACATCTTCTTCTCATCATCGTTGTTCGGTGGTTGAAGTTATGGGTAATGAAGGCGGCGCGTTAGCTTTAAACGCTGCGATTTCTTGTGGTGCGGAATTAGTTATTACAAAAGATACTGGTTTTGATGAAGAACAAGTTTTAAAACGGCTCGCTGAACTAGATCAATTACGAAAAAAACGTCATGCAATCGTCGTCATTAGCGAAAAAATAACTGACGTGGATGAATTTGCCCACCGGATTTCGGAATATACTAGTTTCTCTGGTCGCGCAACTGTTTTAGGTCATGTTCAGCGTGGAGGTTCTCCTTCCGCCTTTGATCGGGTATTAGCAACTAAAATGGGAGACCAAGCAGTTAATGCCATCGCCGAAGGCTATCAAAGTCATTGCATCGGAATTTTAAACAATAAGATTGAAATTATCGCATTAACACAAGCGATTAAATTGAAACCGCAAAATAATTTAGCTTTATATGAATTACAACAACGCTTAGTTTAGGAGGATCTGATATGTATCGAAAAACTAAAATTATCTGTACTTTAGGGCCAGCTACTGAAAGTAAAGAAATGGTCGAAAAATTAGCTGACAATGGGATGAATATTGTCCGGCTTAATTTCTCCCATGAGGATCAAGCAGCTCATTTAAAAAGAATAAATTTAATTGAAGCGGTGAATCAAACACGTGAAATCCCGATTTCAATTTTGGTTGATACCAAAGGACCAGAAATTCGCTTAGGTGAAATGACTGATGGCGGAGTTGAGTTTAAAACTGGTGAGATTGTTAGTGTTTATAAATATGAAATGCTCGGGACTAAGGCGGGCTTCCATATCGCATGTCCTGAATTATTTGATGATGTGAAACAAGGCGATACTTTATTAATCGATGATGGTAAAATGCGTTTTACTATTATTGAAGTTAAACCAGACGAATTAGTTTGTCGGGTTGAAAATCCTGGGTTACTAAAAACACGTAAAGGCGTCAATGTTCCGAACGTCAAGCTTTCAATGCCGTTTATTTCAGCTAAAGATGAAGCTGATATCCGCTTCGCTTGTAGCCAACCGGTCGATTTTATCGCGGCTTCTTTTGTGAGAAGAGCACAAGATGTTTTAGATATCCGCCAGATTTTAGTGGAAGAAGGTAAACCAAAAATCCAAATTATTGCGAAAATTGAAAGCCAAGAAGGTTATGACAATATTGAAGAAATCTTAAAAGCTAGCGATGGCATTATGGTGGCTCGCGGTGATTTGGGAGTAGAAGTTAGTACTGCTTTAGTCCCAATCTATCAAAAAAATATGATTGCGAAAGCAAATGAATTTGGGAAACCAGTCATCACTGCGACTCACATGTTAGAATCAATGATGAATAATCCTCGACCAACCCGAGCCGAAGCAAGCGACGTCGCTAATGCCATCCTTGATGGCAGTGATGCCGTGATGTTATCTGGTGAGTCGGCTGCTGGTGCTTATCCGATTGAATCAGTTAAAACGATGGATATTATTGCCAAAGCCATTGAAGAAATTATTCCGTATAAAGATAATGTTAGAAAATCGCGTTTAACCAGTGAAGCTACAATTCAAGATACGATTGGTTATTCTGTGACTAATGCTTGTTTGAATTTACCTAATATTGCAGCGATTGTGGCCTTTACCCAAGGTGGTAGTACTGCGCGACGAATCTCAAAATTCCGGCCTCCAGTACCTATTTTGGCGATTACCTTTACCCAAGCCACCCAACGTCGCTTACAATCATATTGGGGTGTCATTCCAATCTATAGTGAAATTCAAAATGAATTAACTAATGATGATGAGCTTGCTAGCAAAATTGCCAAAGAACACGGCTTTTTACCCGGTCAATTAATTATCTTAACCGCTGGTTATCCGACTGGTGAAGGTACCGCAAACATGATGAAAATTATTGAGATAAAGTAGCGCTGCTACTTTATTTCAAAAAATGGAGGTGAAGTAATGCGTTTTGTAGATATTATTGAAAAGAAACGTTATGGAGAAGAACTAAGTCAAGCTGAAATTGAATTTTGGATCACTGGCCTAGTTAAACAAAGTATTCCTGATTATCAAAGTTCGGCTCTTTTAATGGCCATTGTTTTACAGGGTATGAACCAAGCTGAAACTGCAGCTTTAACTAAAGCGATGGCTTATAGCGGTAAAATTATTGATTTATCACCAATTAAGGGTTTAAAAGTCGATAAACATTCAACTGGTGGAGTAGGGGATAAAACTACCTTAGTTTTAGCTCCGTTAGTTGCGGCGTGCGGTGCTAAAGTTGCTAAAATGTCAGGTCGAGGCTTAGGTCACACGGGCGGTACCATTGATAAATTAGAATCAATTACTGGCTTTCAAACATCCATTACTTTGCCAAATTTTATCAAGCAAGTTAATGAATTAAATATTGCCTTAATTGGTCAATCAGCTGATACCGCCTACGCCGATAAAGTCTTATATGCGTTACGTGATGTCACTGCGACCGTCGCTTCAATTCCGCTAATTGCTTCGAGCATTATGTCGAAAAAAATTGCTAGTGGAGCGGATGCAATCTTATTAGATGTTAAATATGGTGATGGTGCCTTTATGGCAACTAAAACTGAGGCTGTCAAATTAGCCAAAACAATGATTGAGATTGGTCAAGCTTTAGGCAAAGACGTTCGTGCCATGATAACTAGTATGGAACAACCCTTAGGCTATGCAATTGGTAATGCCTTAGAAGTAAAAGAAGCGATTAATACTTTAAAAGGTGAAGGGCCAGCTGATTTAACCGAGTTATGTTTAACTAGTGGGGCACTGATGTTAATCCAAGATAAAATAGCTCCTGACTTTGATCAAGCATACAAATTAGTCGAAGCTGCTTTAACTAGTGGTCAAGCTTATGAAAAATTTATTGCCTTAGTCGCAGCACAAGGGGGCCTAGAAGCAGAGATTCGCCAACCTGAATTATTACCAGCTGCTAAGCAGCAAACAATTTTTAAAAGCCCAACTAGCGGTTATATTACGCAAATCAAAGCGGCGAAACTAGGCCATTTTGCCATGTTGTTAGGAGCTGGACGAGCTGAAGCTAACGATAAAATTGACTTTGGGGTCGGGTTGTTAGTTAATAAAAAAGTGGGAGATTATGTGAAGGCGGATGAAAGCTTAGGCATCATTCATCATAACGCTCCAATTAGTGCTGAGCTCTTGGCAGAATTATTGAGTGCTTATAGTTTTTCGGCCGTAGCACCTGTCGTACCAGCCTTAATTGAACAGATTTTATAAATAAAGTATGCTTTTTACCGTTACGATTGATCAATTCAGTGGTCCACTGGACTTGATGTTACATTTAATTAAAGAAAAAGAACTAGATCTATTTGATCTGGATATTTTTGTTTTAACTGAACAATATATTAATTATTTAACCGCCATGGAAGAACTACGGTTGGAGGTGGCGAGTGAATATTTAATTGAGTTAGCTACTTTAATTGAGTATAAAAGTCGGAAGCTCTTACCTAAAGATGTCAGTGAGTTAGAGAGTGAGTATGAAGAAGATCAACGGGACTTATTAGTTAAACGTTTATTAGAATATCAACGCTTTAAAGAAGTGATTTCGCCTTTACAAGCACGTTATGAAGCTCGACTCTTGCAATTAAGTAAACCAACTTCGGAATATTCTCCTGATCTTTTAAACAATAACCTAAATGCATTTGAAAGTAGTCCTTATGAATTAACTAAAGCTTTAGAAAAATGTTTTCAACGCGCGGTCTTAAAGCAAAATTATAAAACTAAATTTACCAGTAAAGAGTTATCAGTTGATGAAATGCTGACTCGGATTAAGCACCGCTATGCGCAAGTGCACAATGCTTTCTCTTTTAATGAAATATTAGCGGACTGTCAGAGTTTGTCGGAGGCGATTATCGCTTTTTTAGCTATTTTAGACTTAATCCGTTTAAACTTAATGAATTTTTCGATGAATGAGGCTGAAATATGGCTGAGGTGGGCAAAATGAAACAAGATTTCTTAACAAAAGTTACCGAAGGATTATTATTCGTGGCTGGTGATGAAGGGTTAACCCTAGACATCTGCGCGGAAGTGTTAGCATGCGATAAATTAACAATGCAAGCAACTTTAAATGGTTTAATTGAAAAATATCAACAAGCTAATGCTGGCTTTGAACTTGTTAAATACGGTGAGGTTTATAAGTTTGTCAGTGATAGTGAGATTTATCCCTATTTAGAGACGCTCTTACAACTTGAATCCAAGAAAAAGTTATCCAACTCAGCTTTAGAGACTTTAGCAATTATCGCCTATAAACAACCAATTACCCGCGTGGAAATTGAAGAAATCCGCGGTGTTAGTTCTGATTTGATGCTGAGAAAGTTATTAGCGCGGAATCTGATTTGTGAAACGGGGCGGTTAGAAGCACCCGGCCGGCCGATTCTTTATAGTGTGACCCAAGAATTTCTCGATGCCTTTAAACTTACAGATATTAATGAATTACCAGCTTTAGCTGATTATCAAGATTTAACCACGGAAAGTGATGAACTATATGAGTAAAGAGGAAAGATTACAAAAATTGATTGCGCAAACTGGTTTTTGTTCGCGACGAGTAGCGGAAGAGTATATTTTAGCGCAAAAGGTCAAAGTAAATGGCCAATTAATTTCTGAATTAGGTACAAAATTCCCTAATAACGTCGAAATTACAATCGATAATCAAGTGATTACAACCGAAGAAAAAGTATATTATTTATTATATAAACCTAGTAAATATCTAAGTGCTACTAGTGATCCCCATGCGCGAGCGGTGGTAACGGACTTATTACCAAGTGAATACCGCTTATTTCCCGTCGGGCGATTGGACTATGAGACGACAGGGATCTTACTTTTAACTAATGATGGTGAATTTGCGAATCTAATGATGCATCCACGTTATGAAATTGAAAAGATTTATCAAGTTGACATCAAAGGTATGTTAGATGTCGCTAGTATCCGGGCCTTAGAGCATGGTATAATGCTCGATGAACGCTTAACATTACCAACAAAAGTTACGATTAAGCATAAAGATTTTGCGAAACAACTAACCAGATTTGAAATAAGAATCAAAGAAGGGCGTAATCGCCAAATTCGACGGATGCTGGAAAGTGTTGGTTATCCAGTTACGCGTTTACACCGTAAGCAGTATGGTCATTTAACCCTGGGTGGATTAAAACCGGGTGAATATCGACGGCTAAAGCCTTATGAAGTAATCCAGCTAAGGAAATTGAGTGAAATTTAAGATGCAACAATATTTTTTGTCACAAGAATTAAAACTTAATGATCTAATTGAGTTACCGACTGAAATTAGCCACCATTTGATTAATGTATTACGCAGTCAGACCGGTGAGACAATTAGATTATCAAATCAACGCCAATTATTTCTCGCTGAAATTATTGTGCAAAAACCGTTTGTCCAAGCGGTGATTAAACAAAGCTTACCGTTAATAGAAAAACCCACTCCTAAAATTACATTACTAATTAGTTTGATTAAAAAGGAACGATTTGAATGGGTGTTACAAAAGGCGACCGAATTAGGAGTAACGAGAATTGTACCAGTAATTACCGCTAATTGTGTTGTTAAAGTCAACGATAAAACTGCTACTAAATTGATGCGTTGGCAAACAATTTGTCAAGAAGCAGCTGAACAATCGGAGCGGTTAACCTATCCTGAAGTACTACCACCAATTTCATTACTAGAAACTGATAAATACCAGTCGATTGATAATTTTGTGGCTTATGAGCGCGAAGAATTTATGATTTTCAATCCAGCCTTAATTTCAAATTTTAGCGATATAACGCTAATCATTGGCCCAGAAGGCGGGTTTCTTAAAAGTGAGATTGAATATCTGAATAAAATTGGTTATCTCAGTTGCAGCTTAGGTAAACAAATATTACGAAGTGAAACCGCTGCGCTTTATATGCTCAGCAGTCTAAATTTCTGCTTAAAATAGGGTAAAAATGGAAAAATTAATTAAAATTATGACTTATGCTAATAAAGCTAAGTTAAAACATTCAACACATTATAAAAACAACTGGCCAAAGATGCAACCAGTCCTAAAACAAGCGGGTTTTAAATTTGCCATTAAAGATGACTTGGATTTCTATCAAGCCGAAATTGTTTTTCATGGTTTAGAAAATAAACAAGCGTTTGAAACTAGTTACGAAAAGACGCGCCATTTAATTATTGATTTATGGGATGTAGTTAGTAATAACGAACGGTTAGACTTTATTAATCGTGATTTAGCTAAAATCAAACCAAACTTATTGAACTTTATGACGCCTGAAGCAATTGTTTGGATACCGTTTTTATCGGAACTTTTTAATAATCTTTATGATCACAGCATGACTATCTTTGAGCATAAACAATATTACCATCTCTTTAACGATTTTAAACGTGAAGTCATTGATGTTAATTTTTATCATTATTTACCTTACCAAGCTGGTTTCAGTAGTGCAGAATATATTTTAGGTGCTAAAGATAAATATGTCCTATATCAACCAACCTTAGCAATTATGTATTTAATTGAAGCAGGTAAAATTAAACATCGTTTAGCGTTAATACCTAGTTTTACCCCAGAGATTAGATTAACCATTGCTGCACTGTTACTAACAGAAGATGCTCGTAGTTTGGCAAGTTATTTAAGTATCCAAACAGGTTTAAATCTGAAAGTGGTTAAACGACTCAAGAAAAACCTAGCAAATGGTAAAATTGTATGAAAACACTGGCGATTACCACTTTAGGCTGTAAAGTCAATACTTATGAATCAGAATTCTATATCCAAGAACTAAAAAAACTCGGTTATCAATTAGTTGATGCCCACAAACGAGCTGATGTATATATTATTAATACTTGTGCTGTTACTAATACCGCTGCCAGTAAAAGCCGGAAGAAAATTTCACAAGCTGTGCGCTTAAATCCGCAGGCGTTAATTTGTGTAGTTGGGTGCTATGTTCAAGCTGAATTTGAAAAACTTAAAGCTGATAAACGGATTGACATTTTAATTGGATCGACTGATAAAGCGCAGTTACCCCAATTAATAAAGCAAGCTAACCAGCAACCACCGGTAGATGGCTTAAAAAATGTCCGGAAAGATGTTGAGTTTGAACAGCTCTTTGTTAAGCATTTTTTACACCAACATCGGGCTTATTTGAAAATTCAAGATGGTTGTAATCAATTTTGTTCGTACTGTATTATTCCATTGACACGCGGTCTAGAGCGTTCGATGGCGAAAGAAGATGTCATCAATAATTTATTAGAGCTCTGGCAACATCATCCAGAAGTCGTGTTAACCGGTATTCATACGGGTCGTTACCAAACATCAGCTGAAAACTTAACTGACTTATTTAGTGCTATTAATGCGCTTGAAGTGCAAAACAAACGTTTGCGTTTATCGTCAATTGAAATCAACGAGATTACACCGACAATGTTAAATTTAATGCAGAATAATCCTCGCTTTGCCCAACACCTACATATTCCCTTACAAAGTGGTAGTGATAAAATTTTACGCTTAATGGGACGTCACTATACAAGTGCAGAATTTAAAGCAATGATAAAAAAGATTAGAGCAGTATTACCTAATATAGCAATCAGCACCGATGTGATTGTTGGTTTTCCTGGTGAAACCGCCGAAGATTTTAACGAGACAAAAGAATTTCTCATGAAACTAGAGTTTTCTTTTCTTCATGTTTTTCCGTTTTCGATTAGATCTAATACCAAAGCTGAGACGTTTGCTAATCAATTGGATGGGGTAATTAAGCATGCACGAGTCAAGGAACTTTTGGCCTTATCTGAACAACTATTAGTAAATTATCAAAAAAAGTTCTATAATAAAACAGTTGAAGTATTATTTGAACGACAACAAGACCAAACCTGGGTCGGTTATGGTTCGGAGTATTTTGAAGTTAAAGTCCAAACTGATCAACCGTTAGGTGGGTGTCTTAAACCAGTACGGATAATTAACTATCAAAATAAATATTGCGAAGGTAACTTAGTGGAGGATAGAAATGGCTAACTTATCGACTTTAATTAAAGGGGCACCAGCGCTTCAAATTGAAACCATTATGGAGAATTCCCAACATAAATGTGTCAATGGGATGTTTTTTTGTTTACCTGGTTTAGTCTACGATGGTCATGATTTCATTGATGAAGCGATTGAAAATGGGGCTGTCTGCATTGTTTATGTTAAACCACTCCTCAAAATGAAAGCTGATATCGTTTATATCCAAGTTGAAGATGCTTTTAAGGCCTTAAAGCAAGTCGCAAACATTTTCTTTGATTTCCCTAGCCAAAAATTAAAGACGATTGGCGTGACAGGCACCAATGGTAAATCAACTGTTGCATATTTAATTAAAGCCATTTTGGATAATTATGAAATCAGTGGTTATATTGGGACAATCGCGATTGAATATGAAAATATCAAAATTGAACCCAACTATTCTACGCCAACCACGGTTGAACTATTAGGCTATCTTAAAGCCATGGCAGATCATGGTTGTAAAACTGTCACGATTGAAGCCACAAGTCAAGGTTTAGCCCAAGGACGATTAGACACGATAAATTTTAGTAGTGCAATTTTTACTAATTTGACATATGACCATTTAGATTATCATCGCAATATGGAAAATTATTTTTTAGCTAAGCAAAAATTATTTCAATTATTAGACCCACACGGTTTAGCGATTATTAACGCAGATGATGAATATGGCCAACGTTTACTTAAAACTATTAAGACCGAATTTGTTACTTATGGGATTGAAAACACCGCAACTTATCAAGCGAGTGATTTAAACCTTTCTTTTAACCAAACAAATTTCACTTTAAAATGTTTTAACCAACAATACCAAGTCTCATCGCAATTAGTTTCGCGTTTTAATGTTTATAATTTATTAGCTGCGATTGCTTACACTCATCAAGCAGGTTATGATCTACAAGAAATTATTACTTTTATTAAAGAAATTAAGCAGATAGATGGTCGGATGCAAAGGATCAAAGAACCACTTAACTTTAGCGTTATTATTGACTATGCTCATACTCCCGATGGCTACCAGAAGTTTTTTGAGTTTGTGCGCGCTGCCACACCGAAAAACAAACGGATAATTACCATCTTTGGGGCACCTGGCAAACGAGATAAAGAAAAACGTGCCATGCTAGGTCAGATTGCGAGCGAATACTCTGATTTAATCGTCTTAACGGAGGAAGATCCTCGGGATGAAAACCCAGTAGAAATTGCGAAAGAAATTCAAGCAAGTATTGTAGATTGTAAAAGTATAATTGTGATTGACCGCTATGATGCGATTTATCAAGCTATGATGTTAGCGAATGAAGAAGACACTGTTTGTATCCTCGGCAAAGGTTTTGAACGCTTTATCGATCGTAAAGATGGGCGTGAAACCTGGCTTGGTGATGATCAAGCAGTCCAGGAGATAATCAATGAACACTTCCTTAATCCCACTGAATAAATATATTGACCATACGCTTTTAAAACCAACTGCGACCTTGGCGGATATTAAACAGCTGTGTCAAGAAGCATTACAATACGAGTTTAAAACCGTCTGTGTACAGCCAGTTTGGGTTAAAACTGCCAAACAGCTTTTAATTGGTAGTCAAGTTGGTGTCTGTACCGTTATTGGCTTTCCTTTAGGAGCTAGTCTTTCCTCTGTCAAGGCTTTTGAAGCAGTCCAAGCGATTAATGATGGGGCGGACGAGTTAGATATGGTAATTAATATTGGTGCCTTAAAAGCCGGCGATTTAGCATTAGTTGAGGCTGATATTCAAGCTGTCAGAGCAGTTACTGCGGATAAAGTCTTAAAAGTTATTATTGAAAGCTGTTTATTAACCGATGATGAGATTATCTTAGCAGCTGAAGCTTGTTTAAAAACAAAAGCTGACTTTGTTAAAACTAGTACTGGTTTTTCAACTGGTGGTGCTACTTTAGCAGCGGTCAGTTTAATCAAAAAGACTGTTAAAGATAACATAGCGATCAAAGCCGCCGGTGGAATCCGTGATTTAGCCTCCGCTGGGGCATATATCGCTTTAGGCGTTAGTCGACTAGGCACCTCTAGTGGAGTTAAATTAATGCAAAATGAGCAGACTGAGGGAAGTTACTAGAATATAATAGCAACTAATATGGTTGTTTTTATTTGATTTCAATTTATTGATGGTTTAAAAACTAGTTTATCCGCTTAAAAAAAGCACTTAAAATTATTCGTGTAATAATAAGAAGTAGGGGGAAATGTTATGTATAATTATGGAATTTATGGTAATGCTTCCATTACCAAACGTTTTATTCAAGGGATTGAATTAAGTTCTTTTGGCCGTTTTAAAGCCATTTGTAGTAGCCAAACGGATTTACCTTATGAAGATGTCATCGTTTATCCAGATTATGACCAACTATTAAAAGATCCTTCCATTGATATAATTTATTTACCGACACCAAATTATTTGCATTATGATCATGCTTATCGTGCTTTAGCAGCCCGAAAACATGTAATCTTAGAAAAACCTTTTACGCTCTCCCACCAATCTGGCCAAGCTTTATTTGATTATGCCTTAGAGCATGAGCTGTTTTTAATGGAAGCCCAAAAGATTGTTTTTTTACCAAGCACTGTCTGGTTAAAACAAGCCTTGAAAAATGAATTAATTGGCCCATTAAAAAGTATTAGCTTAAAACAATCATTTTTACCTGGCCCGGATAAAACTCACTGGATGTATTCGGATGAAAAAGGCGGCGGCGTAGTCTATGGGAGTGGAAATTACCCCTTAGAATTTATGCTACATTTGTTTGATACAACCGAATTAACTGATTTTACTTCCAAGCGTTGGGTCGGAGAGACGGGCGTTGACGAGATTGTTGAAATGAATTTTGAAATTAATGAGATTCCAATTGAAGCTAAGATCTCCCGGGTTGAGGTTTTCCCAAGTCAGGCTATTTTTAAAGGTAGTCAAGGCGAGATAATTATTAATGATTTCTGGCGCGCTAAATCTGCCCAAATTAATTATTATCAAGCCCGCGCGGAAACGATTTTATTTGAATTTGAAAGTGAATTTGTGTATGAAGTTAACCATATTCATGAATGTTTAGATCAAGAGCGGTTAACTTCACCCATTATGAAACCTGAATTAACATTAGCCTGTTTAGCTTACATTGATAAAGTTAAAGCGCAACCTGGTTGTCCTTTAACTCAATTAGATAAGTAATTGGGCTATTTTCACTGGGGTAAGTTAATGTTTGATAATTAAACCCTTGGTGCTTGAGCCAATCTCTCACGGCCAGATATTCTTGATAACCACCCGGATGGGCGAGATAACAAGTAATAACTAAATAGCTGGCTGGTTTGAGCCGTTTTAATAGGGCATTTAAAGAATTCAAGGTTGAAGCAGGTTGCGTGATTAGGTTTTTATCACCACCCGGTAAATAACCTAAATTATAGATGGCTAAATCCAGCGGTTCAACTAAAAATGTATCAACTAACTGATGATCAGCTAAAATATAAGTGATATTTTTTAAATGCTGGGTAATTTTTT
>CAZAZP010000008.1:0-38383 GCA_964489695.1 uncultured Erysipelotrichaceae bacterium
CCGTATTTTTTCCGTTCTTTAGCGCGTGGATCTCTGGTCAGAAAACCAGCCGCTTTTAAAGCCGGACGATAATCATCAGAAACTTCTAATAAAGCCCGCGCAATACCATGACGCATGGCTCCAGCTTGACCAGTATAGCCACCACCATGAACATTGATAAGTACATCATATTGTTCAAGTGTTTCTGTTAAAACTAATGGTGAACGGACAACCATCCGCAATGTTTCCATTGGTAAATAATCATCAAGTGTTTTACCATTAATTTTAAAGTTTCCTGTGCCTGGACGTAAGAAGACCCGTGCGACTGATGTTTTCCGTCGGCCTGTTCCTAAATACTGCACTAAAGCTGCTTTTTTAGTTGTCATGATCTTCCCTCCTATCCTTTAATCGTAAATTCTTGTGGTTGTTGTGCTTGATGTGGGTGTGAGTCACCGACATAAACAAACAAGTGTTTTCTTTGGGCATCACCTAAACGTGTATGGGGTAACATACCATGAATTGCTCGTTCCACCCATTCAACTGGATATTTATCCCGCATTGTTTTACTAGTTCTGACTCGTAATCCACCTGGATATAATGAGTGATTGTAGTATTTCTTTGTTTCGTCTTTATTCCCAGTAATAACTGCTTTTTCCGCATTAATTACAATCACGAAATCTCCGCAGTCAACATGTGGGGTATAAATCGGTTTGTGTTTGCCACGTAATAACGTTGCTACTTCGCTTGCTAAGCGTCCCAAGGTTTGTCCATTAGCATCAACGACATACCAGTTACGCGTAACTTCGCCTTTTTTTGCCATCGTAGTTTGGCGCATCTTACTTCCTCCTGACCAATAGTAGTTTCCGGGGCTACAATTGGCATAAAGTGCCGTCTTTTATCATATAGTTTTTTAACCTGTTAGTCAAGATAAAGCGCTTAATTTAGCGCTTTATTGATAATAATTTAAAAATTCTGGATTATGTAATAATTGCTCCAATTTCGCATTACTTAATTGAATTTTATCTTCAGCTTGATAAACTATTTGACCATGGTGAATCGTCTTTTGAAGCTGTAACGCTTGATCAACGATTAATAAATCAGCGAATTTCCCAGTAGCGATTTCACCCCTTAGGTCGCTACAACCTAATAGTTCCGCTGGATTACTTGTTGCCATGGGGATTAATTCGGTTAAAGGGAATTTAACTTCTTGCCATAAATAGCGCAATTGCGCCAAAACAGAAAAGCTACTGCCACCTAAGCGACCCGCTTCATTGGTTATTAAACCTTGTTCACTTATCGTAATTAAATTACTTGGTAACTGATACTGGCCCGCTGGCAAACCCGCCAAAGCCGTAAAATCACTAACCAAGATCATTTTCTGATGTGGTTTAATGCGATAAATTATTTGTAACGTCTCAGGGGCTAAATGTAAGCCATCTCCAATTACTTCGACCCATAAATCATCCATTAAAAGACCCGCCCCAAAGGTACCGACCGCGCGATGATGGATTCCTTTCATTGCATTACCAACATGAGTAAAAGCGCTTAAATAATCAGCCTTAGCTATAATATCAGCGTAACTGGCTTCACTATGGCCAACCGCCACTAGCACACCATTATCTTTAGCATACTTTAAAATCGGTAAGGTTTCCGGTAACTCCACTGCGATGGTTAAATATTTTAAACTGCCTTGGCTTACCGCGACCATTTGTTTAAATTTGGCTAAACTCGGAGCGGGAAAACCCTGAAACGGAAAAGCTGCTCCGGGTTGAGCATCATTTAAAAATGGCCCTTCCGCGTGTAAGCCTAAGATCGAAACCGCTAAATCTGGTCGCTCATAATTTCTAACTAATACTGGATAACCACTAAATGCGGTAGTAGCTAAGAGACTAGTAATCCCCACGCTCGCTAACCGCTTAGTTAATGGAAGAAAATCTTCATCCGTTAAAGCCCCAGTAAAAGACCAACCAGCCATCCCATGATTATGAATATCAATTAGACCAGGAATAATTAAATCTGTATAATCTTGTTCTAGTTTTAAACTTTGATCGACATAATCATAAGGCAAAATCGCAGCGATTTTCTCATCTTTAATTAGTAAAGTGGCAGGTGTAAACTTTTGCCTGATAAATATTTTCGGTGATCTGATTAAATACATCTTCTTTACCTCTAAATTCTATTATAAAACAAAAACCGCTTAAATAAGCGGTGATTCTTCGGTAATAATTAAATCTAAAGCAATATCATGTCCTTCAGCAGGCAAAACGTCTTGTTTTAACGCAGCGTAACCCAAACCCACTTTCAGTCCTTTAAAGTCGGCTAAATACTTATCATAATAACCTTTTCCATAGCCTAAGCGATGGTTTTGTTGGTCAAAGGCGATTAAGGGCACGATCATTACTTCTAACTGCTCTTTTTTAATCGCTACCGTTTTTGGTGGCCAATAAATATGTAAGGGGCCAAGTTCCAACTCAGCTAAACTATTTAGCGGATAAAAGGTTAAGTGCTGCTGATCAAAGCGACTCGAATAAACCGCTTTTTTAGCCTTTAACAAACGCTTAATTAACTTTAAAGTATCAATTTCATCTGGTCGACTAAGATAAATCCCGATGTGCTGAAACGGTTTTAATACCTCAAAAGCTTGATCAGCAATTAAAGCATCTTTGCTTACCCGATTTTCTATCAAGTGGCGTTTCGCCAATAGTGTTTGTCTTAATTCAATTTTAACCAACGGAATCACTCATATCTAACTTTAATAGTTGATTTAACTCAACCGCATATTCCATCGGTAATTCACGAGTAAACGGTTCTAAAAAGCCCATTACAATCATCTCTAACGCTTCTTCATGGGTTAAACCTCGACTCTTTAAATAGAATAATTGTTCTTCACTCACGTTAGAAACACTCGCTTCATGTTCTAAAACACTATTTTCACTCAAATTGATATTATGGGGAATCGTATCACTCAGTGAATCCCCATCCAAAATTAACGTATCACATTCAGATTTACAGCGCGAATGATGGGCCGCTGGTCCAAATTTGACTAAACCACGATAGTTAACTTGACCACCTTGACGTGCGACACTTTTAGAAACGATATTACTACTTGTATAAGGAGCTAAATGAATCATCTTGGCGCCCGCGTCTTGGTGCTGGGCTTGGCTTGCTACCGCAATCGAAATACACATGCCACGGGCATATTCACCCGCTAAAATACAAGCTGGATATTTCATATTCATCGATGAACCCATATTGCCATCAATCCATTCCATCGCCCCATATTCATGTACGTAAGCCCGTTTCGTAACGAGATTAACAATGTTTTTTGACCAGTTTTGAATCGTTGAATACCGACAGGTCGCTCCTGGTAAGACCACGATTTCGACCACCGCAGCGTGTAATGAATCTTTACTATAAATTGGGGCCGTACAACCTTCTACGTAGTTTACTTTAGCACCTTCATCAACGATAATTAAAGTTCTTTCAAATTGACCCATGCGTTCACTATTAATCCGAAAATAAGATTGTAAGGGTTTATCTAGTACCACACCTTTGGGTACATAGATAAATGATCCCCCCGACCAAACTGCGCCATTTAAGGCCGAAAACTTATTATCATCATAGGGAACAACGGTATTAAAATACTGTTTAAAGAGTTCTGGATGACGTTTTAACGCCGTATCCGTATCGAGAAATATTACTCCTTTTTCCTCGACTTCTTTTAACATATTATGATAAACTGCTTCACTATCGTATTGGGTCGTAACCCCAGCTAAAAACTTCTGTTCACTTTCTGGGATTCCCAGTTTTTGAAAAGTCGCTTTAATTTCAGTTGGGACTTCTTCCCAAGAGCTTTCAACCTTTTCGGAAGGTTTAATATAATAAGTATAATCCTCAAACTTTAAACCACTTAAATCAGCTCCCCAGTTTGGTACTGGTTTTGCTAAAAAACTCTGGTAAGCTTTTAACCGAAATTCCAGCATCCACTCTGGTTCGTCTTTAATTCTGCTAATCTCACGAATTACCGCTTCAGATAAACCTTGCTTTGTTTTATATACACTAATGTCTTCATCACTAAAGCCATATTGATAATCATCTTGCGTGGTTACAACTTTATTTTTGTCCATTATAGGCCTCTTTTAATAATTGAATTAAGCCATTACTACCAATCGTGGCACATTTAATCCGATTAGCTTGTTGGCTAACATTAGCAAAAGCAATCGCTTCCGCTAATAGCTCACTATCATACGCTTCTTCATGAATCATTAGATCATAATTAGTTAAAATATTTAAAGCCTGATCTAATGGTTGTTGTTTAATTAATTCACTTAAAATTGAAAGTGCAGCCGTCGAGATCGTACAACCTACTCCAGCATAGCGAACATCATTAACCACACCATTTTCCACTAACACTTGCACGTGAAAATCATCAATACAAGATTCACTAGCTAAATGAACAGCCCGATAATTAGGGGCTTCAGCTAAGCCCTTATTGCGGGGGTATTGATAATGATCCATGATTATTTGACGATATAAATTGCTATCTATTACCATTTATTCTTCACTTCTTTCTAGACCAAGAAATCGAGACATTTTTCTAAAGTCACTTCTTTTATCGCGCTAACCAAAGCATCAATTTCCGCTTCAGTGTTATAAAAATATAAACTACAACGAATCGTCGCATCAACTTCTAATAAATCAATTAAGATTTTAGCGCAATGATTACCCGCCCGCACCGCAATCCCGAGATTGCTTAAATAGCTAGCGACGTCTTGCGCAAAAATATTTTTCACATTAAAAGTTAAAATACCAGTCGAAGCGGCGGGGTTATACACAATCACATTATCTAGTTCCGCAAAGCGTTTAATTAAATAGTCGTTCAGTACTTGTTCTCGGGCGATAACTTGCTCCATCCCAAGCTCATTTAAATAATCAATGGCGGCTCCCAAACCTAAAACTGCTTCAATCGCTGGTGTTCCAGCTTCAAACTTATAAGGTGGATTTTTCAAAAAGATATTTCCACACATATCAAAGCGGGCACTACTACCACCACCAACCATAAAAGTATCCATTTGTTCTAATAAAGCATATTTTCCAAATAAAACTCCTACCCCAGTTGGACCTAACATCTTATGTCCTGAAAAAGCGAGAAAATCAATATCCCATGCTTTGACCTTGGTAACTAAATGTGGTACCGATTGGGCACCGTCTACCACTACAATGGCTCCAAATCGATGCGCATAAGCCGTGATTTCTTCAATTGGTACTAAGTAGCCTAACACGTTAGTTACTTGTGCTAAAACTACCACTTTAACTTGCGCATTCATTTTTTGCTTAAAGCTTTCAAAGGTTAATTGGCCATGGGCGGTTAAAGGGATATAGTCAATCGTGGCACCAGTTTCTTCTGCCACTTTAAACCAAGGTAAAATATTACTCGCATGTTCCGCTTCTGAAGATAAAATAATATCGCCTTTACGTAAGTTCTTCCGACCATAACCATGGGCGATTAAGTTTAAACTTGCACTAGCACCGGAAGTAAACACGACTTCTTTAGTCTCACAACCAATAAAATTCGCAACTTTAGCGCGGACCGCTTCGTATTTATCACTCAGCATATAGCTTAGTTCATAATCACCTCGGTTAATATTAACTGAATAATTACAATAATAATCAACCACCGCATCAATTACTGCTTGCGGCTTTAAGGTAGTCGCCGCATTATCGAGATAAATTAAGGGATGTTGCTGCATCATTTTAGCTTGTAACATCGGAAAATCTTGTCTAACTTTATTTACATCAAACATAAATCCGCCACCTTTTCACTAATTACAGTTTTTAAATAACTAGCCAGTTGCTCATTGGGAATGGCTTCCGCAATCGGCATTAAATAACCTGAAGCAATTAAGCGAATCGCTTCGATTTCACTTAGACCACGGCTTTGTAAATAATAGAGTTGTTCCGGATCAATTTGACCAATCGAAGCCGCATGGCTCGCTTCGACCTCATTTTCATCAATTAAAAGTTGGGGTAAAACATGACAAGCAGTGACTTGGCCAATCGTTAAGACCCGTGAGGTCTGATGCGCACTACTTTGTTTCGCACCATTACTAATATGCCCAGAAACCTCAATATTATAAGTAGCTTGCGGTAAAACAATCCCGTAGTTGGCTAAATCAGAAACTGTATTAGTCGTTAAATGCTCCACGCTCAATTGAACTGATTGTAGATTTTGAGCTAATAAAGCGCAATTAGCTTTTACACTAGCTCCTGGTTTTATTAAAGCATAAGCCAATTGATATTCCAGTTTAGCGGTACTTAAATCACCATAAACCGGTTGGTAACTCGCATTAGTTAACAGCTTAGTAGTTTCTAAAAGCTTAACTGTATTAGCGGTTTCATTCCAAAACAAGGCTAATAAAGAACTGTTTTCACCAATAGTTTGTGTTAAAGTAATTTCGTTCGTTTGACCAAGCAACTTAAAAACACAAGTCACTTGTACATCCGCTAATATTTCTAAAGCTAAGTCTAATTTGACATCAGTCAGAATAACTTCATAATCGCCTGACTCACTTAAAGTAATACTTTGATCAGTTAAAGGTTGAAATATTTTATTCATGGTCCGCTTTAACCCGACCTTGATAGGCACAAGTTCCAATACTAACCGGACGGGGCTTAACATTAGTTTCTGAAACACTGACATGGTATTTTTCTGCTAACCATTCGTAACCCTCTTGGTCAATTTTATCAGCTAAGTGTTTATCGCCAGATTCCACAATCCGTCCATCAATTAAGACATGAACATGGGTCGGATTAATCAAATCATAAAAACGGCCATAGTGAGAAATAATTAATAAGCCCAAATCCGTTTCTGCTTTAGTTTGATTTAAAGCATCCGCCACTAAATGAAACGCATCGACATCTAAACCAGAATCAATTTCATCTAACATCGCTAATTTTGGCTTAAGTAAACGCATTTGTAAGATTTCATTGCGCTTCTTTTCACCACCCGAAAATCCTTCGTTTAAATAGCGGTGAGCTAAATCAGCTTTCATATCTAACGCTTTTAAGCCAGCTTCTAATTCTTTAATAAAAGTAAATAAGGGAATCGGAGTATCCCGATGCGCATTCACAGCTGCTTTAAGGAAATCGGAGTTGGTGACGCCCGGTACCGCGGCGGGATATTGCATCGCTAAAAATAACCCAGCTTTACTCCGCTCAGTCACATCCATCGCTAAGACATCTTCACCATCTAAGGTAATACTGCCTTTGGTAACTTCAAAAGTTGGATGACCCATAATCGCCCCTAACAAAGTGGACTTACCATGGCCATTGGGGCCCATTAAAGCATGAATCTCCTGCGCATTAACCGTTAAATTAATTCCTTTCAGGATTTCCTGACCTGCTATCGCAACATGTAAATCTTTAATTTCAATCATGTTATAAACCTGCCTTTATATCGATAAACATTATAACATAAACCACCAAAATTTAAAGAAAGACTCTTTTAGCCAACGGGGCTTCATTGCATAATGCTTTTAAATAATTTATAATGTGATGGACCTAATTGAGGAGGTTTTATGAAGGATATTATCAAAAAATATTGGTTTGTAATGCTAATCGGTGCCCTGTTACTCGGGATGGTTGGCTATCAAGCTGCGGAACAATTTAAAAATGTAACTTTTAGTAAAAAAACAGCTGACGGTAAAGATGTCGTCTTTGAATATCAAGGTGAAAACGTCACCGCTGATGATATTTACGCAGCTATTTTTGAGATTAATGGCGAGAATTTAATCATTAATCTTTATGAAAATCTGGTTTATAAAAGTGCCTTAGAACCCACTGCTGATCAAATCTCTGAAGCTAAACTTGCTAAAGATAATTTGATTGTACGGGCTAAACAACAATATGGCGAACAATACAAGGAAGCCTTACAAACGATCTTGCTACCTTATGGTTATCGTAATGGAGTGGATGATCTTTATGATTTCTATTTAACTGAAGCTTTACGCCAACAAGTCGAAGAAAATTATATAACTACTCATCTCGATTTGTGGAATGCTTATGTTAAAGCCCAAAACCCCCGTTTAGTAAGCCATATCCTGATTAAAATGGATAACCCAGATAAACCCACCGAAGAAGAACAAAAACGTTTAGAAGCTGCCAAAAAAGCCGTAGCCGAAAGTACTGAAAGCTTCGCTGAGTTAGCTAAAAAATATTCCGAAGATACAGGTTCAAAAGAACTTGGTGGTAAACTAGGCTTAACTGATAAAGATAACGCAGCTGAATTCGTCACTGAATTCCATCAAGCAATTTACCAAACGGAAGTCGGAAAACGGAGCGCTTGGTTTAAGAGTAAATATGGCTATCATCTAATCCAAGTTGATTCCCAAGATCTAGCTGACATTATCAAAGATGATTCATTTTTAGATTTATATTTTGCTTATTATCCTAATTTAAGTAAGATGATTACCGTTTCAGCAGCAGCTGATCTAAACATTACCATCAGTGGTAACCCAACGTTAGAAAATGCACTAAAAGAATATTATGATGTCAAGGAGGCTCGCTAATGAAAAAGTTATTCCTCAGTAGTTTAGTTGCTCTACTCCTATTATCTGGTTGTGGGAATAAAGTGGCACAAGTCAGTGAAAAAAACTCAGTTGTAATTACCATTGGAGATCAAAAAGTTACTAAAGGTGAACTATATAGCTATATGAACGCTTATAAAAGTTCATCCGCTTATTTAAAACTCAGACAACTAATTGTCGAAAAAGAAGTACCAATTACCCCAGAAATAGAAAAGACCGCCAAAGAAGGCTTAGCCCAAGATAAAGCTCAAATGGGCACTGATTATGAACTATTTCTTGCTAGTATGGGCTTTAAAGATGAAACAGAATATTATGAAAAAGCTTTTTTACCCATGATTCAAGCGATTGAGTTATTTAAAACTTATGTAAAAGATCATCTCAATGAATTAAAAGACCAATACCTACCAGTATTAGTCCGCTTAATGAAAATCGAAGATGAAGCTGAAGCAAAAAAAGCCCTCCAAGCAGTTAAAGATGGTGGTAATTTTGAAACAATTGCGAGAAAATATTCTGATATTTTCTTCCCTGGTACCGAAGAAGTAGTTACCCAAATCTCCCCTTATCCAAAAAATGTTTTATCAGAAATCCAAACGCAAACTGGTCCAACTTTAATTCAGGCCCCAGTTTATGATGAAACTAATAAAGTCTATTACATCATTCAAGTTATTTCAGTTGATGTTAATAAGTACACAGATGAGTTTATTGATCGCATCCAATCAGAAGATAAATTAATTACAGCGATGTATGCTAATTATGCGAAAAAAGGTAACTTTAAAGTTTACGATATCGAAGTCTTAACCAGTTTAAAAGAGAATTATCCTGATTTCTTTAACTAAAGGAGTTAACGATGTGCATTTTTTGTAAAATAGCAAATGGTGAAATCCCCACTGAATTTATCTATGAAGATGAGACAGTCGTAGCTTTCTTAGACATTAAACCCGTCTCTTTAGGACACACCTTGATTTTACCTAAAGCCCATTATGAAACGCTTGAAACCTGTCCCGTTGATGTCTTAGCTAACTTAAATGCGGTCGCGAAACAATTAAGCAGCGAATATGCGAATACCTATCAAACTACTAGCTTTAATCTCTTACTGAATTCGGGCCCAGCATCGGGCCAAGAAATCGCGCACTTACACTTACATTTAATTCCGCGCTATGCTAAAGGCGAATTAACCATTAAACTTTAAACTTTAAAAAGCCGTTAACTTAATTAGTTAACGGCTTTTATTTAATCGATTTTTGGTTTATAAAATGACCGATTTTCTAAAGAAAAGATTCGCGAAGTAAACTCACCCGGTTGAAGTGGTTCTAACGCTTTATTTAACATATTTAAACGCGCATCTAAGTTATCAATAAATGATAAACATTCAGCTTCCGCAATCTGTGGTAAAACTGGTGAACCAAACTCGTATTGACCATGATGCGATAAAATTAAGTGTTTTAATAAAATCGTTTCCTCAGCTGCGACACAATCAAGTTTTACTGCCGTTTCATGGATGATCGCTTGCATTAAGGAAATATGACCAATTAGTTTTCCACTTAACGTATACTCAGTTAAGATTGGACCAGATAACTCAATCGTTTTCCCAATATCATGAAGGATAATCCCAGCCAATAATAAGTCACGATTTAACCAAGGATGTTCCTGACAAATAAACTCACCTAACCGTAACATTTCAACTACATGGACCGCTAAACCACTTTGGAAGTCATGATGGTTACGCATCGCCGCGGGATAAACATAAAAATCAGGAGCGGTATTTTCCACAATCGTTGTGGTTAGTTGCTTAATAATCGGATTTTTCAGCGAGCTAATCACTGCTTCAACCGATGTTTCAAGTTCGTCAATTGATTGTTTTGCGCTCATCACAAAATCAGTTAAATCCACTTCATGTTCCGCGACTAAGTTAACCGTTAAAACTTTTAATTGCAAAGCATTACGATATAAAATAACATCCCCGGCAATTTCAACCACCTTACCAATATAACTATCATTGATGGGACTATTACTAGCATCCCACAACTTACCATCAATCGTCCCGGTTTTATCTTGTAAAGTTAAGGTATAGTAAGGAGCCCCGGCCGTCGTAACCCCTTTGGTTAGATTTTTAATTAGTACCTGCGCTTCAATCCGTTCTTTTTCTTTAAAATCAATAATCGCCACTTTTACCACTCCATTTCATCAATCACAAAATATATATCATTATATTCAAAGCCCGCTTGAATTAAGCCTTTAAACACTTGATTGCGTAACTCTGAGCCCACTAAACGTTTCTCATGTTTTTTATGTAGCTTCTCGGCGGCTTTTCTTAAAATATCCAATTCTTTTTGTTCATCATTAAGGAAGTTCAAGTTCGCTAGGGCTTCTTCGATTACTTCTTGATTATAGCCTTGGCGGTATAAACGATTGGCTAATAATTGTTTTTTCTTTCTTAAAGACTTATCTTTAATCGTTCCCATCACTTTATCAGCGTATTTAATCGCGTTAGTTAATTCCACATATTCTGGTGCGTTATCAAACGCTGCTTGAATCATTTCTAAGCGAATTCCGCGTTGGATGAGATCTTGCGTGATTCGACGTTGCCCTTGTAAAAGATTTAACATTTTATTAACATAGCTAAAAGTTAAGCGTTCATCATTTATATAATTTTTAGCTTCAAATTCACTTACCATTTGATTGATTAGTTCTATTGATAAGTTTGTTTTTTGGGTTAACCAATCATACATCTCTTTACGAGTCCGATCTTTCGCTGAAATCCGACGTAAAAACTGTTGGTAAGCTAAGACATAATCTTCTTCAGCTTGGAGTAATTCATAATCAAATTGATTAATTTGTTTACCTTTCCTTAAACCAAATTGGGCAAACAAATCCACCGATAAGATTAGCTGTGATTCAATTTGATTACGATTAAAAGTGACTTCTATTAAATCACCTTTACTTTTAACGCCAGTAATTTCATAAAATTCCTGGTACACCTTAACCACCCTTTCATAAACTTCTTTTACCTGCGAATAAAATAATTCACTATTATAAGGTTTGACCGAAGTCAACGCTTGTTGTTTCATCGCTATTTTCTTATCTGGTGTTAGCGTTTCATACAATTGAATCTTATCTGCTAATTCAATTGCATTATCAAAGTAATAACCATTTTCGCCTTCAGCTAACAACTTCATCACAGCTTCATCTTGACGCGCAAAAATCGGTAACCCGGCTGCTAATGCTTCAATATAAGTCATACCTTGGGTTTCGGTCGTCGAAGCAGAAGCGAAAACATCCGCTAAATGATAATAAACCGGCACTAAGGTGCGTTCCTTTTTACCAGTAAAGATTACCTCGTTACTAAGGTCGAGCTGTTGAGCTAATTGTTTTAAGTTGTCAAGTTCAGGCCCATCCCCAACAATTACTAATTTAACTAAGGCACCTCTCTGCTTGAGTTCTAATAATGCTTGAATCAAAACATCAATACTTTTTTCTAAGGCAATCCGCCCAACAAAAACCATGACTAATTCATTAGTTAAACCTAGTTCAGCTTTAAGTTGGTCAAGCTGATTTACATCACGTTTTTGGGGATCAAATTGACTTAAAATCAAACCAGTTGGGATCACACTAATTGGTCGAATAATACCATAGTTTTGTAACATGTTTTTCGTCTTTAGTGAAGGAGCAATAATCTCGGTAGTTGATTCGCTATATAAGCGACTTAGATTCGCAACTGTTTTCCGGGCAAATTTCTCAAAAACTTGGCTATTAAAAATATTTACGTAATGGGTATAGTCTTCATAAGCGGTATGATAAGTCGCCACCAGCGGTAACTTTAATTTCCGCGCCACTAAACGAGCGTAAATTCCAATCCCAAACTCAGTATGCGCATGAATTAAATCTAAGTCCCATTTCTCAATAATTTCAGTCGCTTTAAAATGTAAGGGTGAAGCTAACACATAGCCATAAAGTCGTTTTAGTTCAATCCCTGGCAACGCTAAAATATGATCAGTGAAAATGGTTTGCAGTTTATTATGCGTAGTCACGATAAAGACCTCATGACCATGATTAAGCAGTTCTTGTTGTAAGATCGTGATTGAAGAGACGACACCATTAATATCTGGGGTATATGTATCGGTAAAAATTGCGATTTTCATATATTTCTCTCCTTAAAATGGTAGTACTGTTTGAAAATTAAGAAAACAATTCCGCTTAACATCATCATAAAATAATAGCTGAAGAAACGCCAGATAATCATTAAGCTACGTGCCGAAACCAATCCGAATAAAGCTGTAAACAAAGCTAAAAACGTTAACTCCGTTCCACCACTCGCACCAGGCACAATAAACAATGTCGCGACCATATTCACACAAGCAGTTAAAACCATGATTTCCCACAAATCATGTACCCCTACCGGAATCTTTAAAGCTAAGGCACACACAAACGGAAAACCATAAGCCAAAAACAACCGAATAATATTAGCCAACATCACTTGGCCAATCGCTTTTTTCTGCTGTTTAAAACCTTCTACTTCTTGTTCAAACCGCGCAACTACATCTTTTAACCGTTGGACGGTTTTCTCCTCATCTTTCACTAAACGAACTTTCGCGGCGAAATGAATCCCCGAAGTCATGACCCAATGATAAATCCGGGAAAAGCGGGTAATCAGCCACATTCCAATAATGAGTGAACTACTAATCAAAAAACCTAATAAAACAAAAATGAATAAATTAAAATTACTCGCAATAATGACATTTAAACGACTAATCAATAAGATCGCTACTGTTAAAACCATCATTGCTTGGTAAATAATAAAATCCATCCATAAAATACTCACCGCTTCACTAAATTGGACTTTCTGTTTCCGAAAGACATAAACTTGCATAAACTGACCACCAGAAGCACTAGGTGTAATCGCATGAAAAAACGTCGCGATAAACGAGTTGATAATCCCTTGGGGTAATTTGTAAGCTGGATATTTTGTCACGGTTAACCGGCATAAAATCCAACCAACAATCATATGATAAAAAATCATATAACCGCCTAATAAAGCGACCCAGCCCCAATTTAAGTTTTGAAATAAACTAAGCGTGGTGCCATCATCATCTTTTAAAGCAATATAAACTGCTATCCCTGATAGGGCGAGCATTATGAGAATATTAAACCAATAACTTTTGAATACTTTTTTCATATAGTCGCGCTAACTTTAAAGGACGCTTAAATAAGCTTCCTTTAATTCTTTCCCGATATTCGCAATACTTTTACTTTGAGCTGTTGCGTAACCAGCTACGTTTGTGGCTGGTAAGCGCTCGTCTAACACATTTTTAATTAAGCTAACAAATTCAGCGTTATTATTACCTTTATAACAATTTATCCGATCAAACAACCATTCATCATATACTCCGATATCCCGCACAATCACATTTTGTTGGCCAGCTAAAGCTTCCAACACCACAATCCCTTCGGTTTCTTCATATGATGGAAAAAAGAATAAATCACCCGCTAAAAAAGCTCCTTCAATAATTGGTCCTTTCACATACCCCGGTAAAATAACATTAGCTGGAACGTTTTTTAGGGCTTCGCGAATTACTTTTGGAATTAAATATTTGGCAGTAAAGCCAAACCAAATAAACTTATATTCTGGTAACTTTTTGGCCACTTCAAAGAAATCTAATACCCCCTTTCGTTCGAAATATAAACCAACCGAAAAGACCACTTTATCTCTCTCAGTTAAGCTAAAGTATTTCCGATAGGCTTGAATCTTCTCTTCATTATAAGTAAAGCGAGTTAAATCAATCCCATTAGAGACCGCTTTAATCGGAACATCAATGCCATAATTTAAAAGTAAAGACCGTGAATAAGGTGTTGGCGTTAAAATTAAATCAGCACTACCATATAAATCAATCAACCGTCTTTTTAAAAATGGAGCGATTTGATTAGATAAGATAAAAGAATTCCGAAAATCTTCTTCGGTCGTATGGGCATGATAAATAACTGGTTTCTCCAGTTTACGTGCCCGTTTTACCATCGCCATACTATTAGGACCCACGGTATTAATATGCAAAATATCAAAATCCTCGCATTTATTATCCGTCGTATAATCAATCCCCACTGAAGCTAATGCTTGTTTTTGGTGACTAAGCGCCCGGCCAATTCCCGAGGTTTTAATTAGATTTTCTGCTTCAAAATATAATAATACTTTCATTAGCTTACTTCACACGATACTTTGCTTGAATTAATGGAATAATTTCAGCTGGCACAAAAGCGTTTAGCTCACCGTCAAATTTCGCAATTGATTTAACAATCGAACTAGATAAAAATGAATTTTCCGGTCTTGTTAGTAAGAAGACTGTTTCCACCTCACTAGCTAAAGTCATATTAACCGTCGCTAATTGTAGTTCATACTCATAGTCCATAACCGCCCGAATTCCTCGGACCAAAAACTTAGCCCCTAACTCACGAGCTAAATCAATAGTTAAACCTGTACCAATCACGACCTTAACATTGCGATAATTTTTAATAATTATTTCTAACATCGCTTGCCGTTCAGCCACGGAAAAATCAGCTTGTTTATTATCATTGAGCATAATCGCAATATATAACTCATCAAATAATTCGCTGGCTCGTTTAATAATATCCAAGTGACCAAAGGTGACGGGATCGAAAGAACCGGGATAAATACCTATTTTCATTCTGTACCTTTCTGATAAAACGTGATTTTTGTTAAGCTGAATATTTTTTCTTTGCTCCTTGTTATTATACCATAGTTAGCTAATAAGGCTTGGTCTTTTTGGGTTTCACAAATAATCTGACCATGCTCATTTAATAAATCAAAAGCATTAATCGATGCCAACAATTGGTTAACATCATATTGCAGATAAGGTGGATCAAGATAAATTAAATCAAATTTCAAATTTAAAGCGACACATTTTTTTAAAACTGCGATAAAATCTAACTGCCACACCAGCGTTTGTTTTTGGACAGCCAAAGTGGAAATATTACTGCGAATAATTTTAACCGCTGCTGGATTACGATCAGCAAAGTAACAAAACTCAAACCCACGCGAAATTGCTTCTAAGCCCATCGCTCCACTACCAGCAAATAAATCGAGCATCACCCCACCAGTAAAATAAGGCCCAATACTGCTAAAAATCGCTTCTTTAACTAAACTACTAGTAGGTCGCGTTTGGGTTGTCGGTAAAGTTTTTAACCGTAAAGAACGGTATTTTCCAGCTGTAATTTGCATCACTTTAAACCGTACTGCCGAATTAACGCTTGGGCAATCCCCAAGCCCATAAACAAGCTTAAGGTACTAGAACCACCTGATGAAATCAGTAATAGTGGTACTCCAGTGAGTGGAATTAAGCCCGTAATACCACCAATATTAAAAAAGAAGTGAATAAATAAATAACTAGCTAACCCAATAAAGACAAGCTTGGCTTTTTCATCATAAACCTTAATAGCAAAGTAAAATAACCGGGCAATCAACGCAAAATATAAAAAGAAAATAACTAGGACACCAATTAAACCCACTTCTTCCGCAATAATTGGGAAAATTGAGTCCGTTCTAACTTCCGGAACATAACCATATTTTTGGCTCGAATTACCTAAGCCAGCCCCTAATAAGCCACCTTTTACCATCGCAATTAAACTATTTACTACTTGATAACCATCACCACTGCGATCTAAAAAAGGATTTAAAGCACTTTGGAAGCGGGCAATTTGGTAGTTCTTAAAACCAAATATTTTTAAAAATTCAAAGCCATATTGACTAATTAAAAATATGCCTAAGCTTAATACTATTACCCCTAAGACAACTAAACTGATTTGTATCTTACGTAATGGGCGATGACTCGGGACTAGTAGTTCAATCAAACTTAAAGAAATCAAGACAATGCCACTACCGAAATCTTTTTGCCACAGAATAATAATGCCAGCAAACAAGCTAATAATAACTAATAATGGTCTTAAATAGACCGGATATGGACGTTTAGCTAACCGTAAATCGCCTAAATAATAGGCAAATAGTAAAATTACTAACAATTTAGCAAACTCACTTGGTTGTAATGTCATAACTCGGCCCGCAATTTTAAAACGTAACCAAGCATAAGCCCCATTAACCATCGGATAAAACCGCGTCGCCAAAAGTAACACAAACATTAAGACAATCCAAACCCCCAGATACTTTTGAAAACGCCGAAAAGAAAATAAACGGGTTAAAATTCGCATCATAATAAAAGCCAAGACTAAATAAAGCACTTGAATTAACACATAAGAGGTCAAAAAATTTAAACCAGCTGAAGCAGTTTCCATCCCCGCACTGGCTGACATAATCACTCCAATGATGGCTAAAGCTAAAGCTAAAAATGTGATCAAATGATCACTCCGTTGATGAATACTTTGATTAGGTTCAGTTAATTTCATAGACCTTCCTTAATTAAAACGACTGTGTCTGTATTATAACACGAGTAATTTATCCGTGCGGGAAAATCTAATTATTGTGCTTTGAGAATTATTTTCTGCTTCACTGACGCAAAGACTAAAGTTAAAATTAAAAAGCTCACTCCTAATAAAACAATTGTACCGCCGGGCTTAAAGTCAAAATAATAGGCTGCCATAATCCCCAGCCAAACTTCTAAGACTCCAAAAAACATGGCTAATAGTAAGTGATGACCATAACTTTTCGCTAATTGACCAGCGGTCGCTACTGGTAAAACCATTAACGAGGAGACAACTAAGACCCCCACGGTTCGAGAGGCTAAAGCCACGGTTAAAGCAATCAAAATCGTAAACAGATAATTAGTAACTTTCACGTTGATACCTGCCACTTGGGCCGCTGCTTCATCAAAAGCCACAAATAAAAAATCCCGGTAAAAAAGAGTAACAACTAAAAGAATAACCAAGGTTAAACCAACAATTAGCCATAATTCAAAATCACTGATCGTGACGATACTACCAAACAAGAAGCTATCAAAATTTGTGACTTGTTGAACATATTTTAAGAGAAAACCTGCTAAACCAACGCCTAAAGATAAAACAATTGCTAATGCCAATTCTTGATATTGCTTTAAACGCTCGCGTAATAGCTCGAGTGTAATTCCAGCCCCAATCGTTGCTCCAATCGCAGCTAAGATTGGGTTAATCCCAAACACTAAACCAATCGTCACGCCACTTAATGAAACATGGGCTAAAGCATCGCCTAATAAAGACAGCCGCTTAAATACCATATTAGCTCCAATTAACGGGATAATAATACCCAATAAACCTCCAACTAAAAAGGCTTTACGCATAAATTCATAATTTAACATTTGAGTTCCTCAATTGTTCCTTGCTGAAAGAAAATTTTTCTAGTTTCACAATCTTGAACCGCACTAACATCATGGCTTATTTCAATAATAGTTAATCCTTGGCGGTTTAAAGTTGCTAATAATTGTTTTAATTCTAAAACAGCTGCTTGATCTAAAGCACTAGTGGGTTCATCTAAAAAAAGAATTTTAGGTAGCGCATATAACTCACGGGCAATTAAAGCTTTTTGGAGCTGACCACCAGATAATTCTCTTAACAAAGCTTTACGTTTCTGACTAAGACCAACCACTGCTAATAATTCAGTGATTGCTAAAGTGGCTTGAGTACGATGAAAAGCCGGTAAAGAGCGACCAGGACCACGTAGACTAATTAACTCCTCAACCGTTAACGGGAAATCTTTTACCGCTGCTAGACCACCTTGGGGGACATAACCAAATTGGCCTTTATTTTTCCAATTAACAACGGCTGGATCAGCTAAGATCAGTTGACCTTTGCTGGGCGTAATTAATTCTAACATCAGTTTTAAAAGGGTTGATTTACCCGAGCCGTTCGCGCCAAAAAATGTCACATAATCTTGAGTGAAGATCTTTAAATTAATATCTTTTAAAACTGAGAGCGTGCCATAATTAAAACTGACCTCTTTAACTTCCATTAAGATTGCCATCTTATTCTCCTAAATATTTTTCTAAGGTTGCAAGATTTTCCCGCATTAAACTAAAGTAATCAGCTTGATTGGCTAATTCAGCCGCCGTGATTGTTTCAAGTGGATTTAATACAGCTAATTCAACTGCTAAATTAGCTTGTTTTAATTCCTGAGCGATAGTTAGTTCTAATTTATGGTCTTGATTAGCTGCCACAAAAATAACCGTTAATTGATTAGCTTTTAAATAATCTAACGCTGTTTTAATTTGACTAATTGAAGCTTCCCCTTCATCAGTTAAGCTTAATATAGCTTGTTGTTCTAAGCCATATTGCTTAGTAAAATAACTAAAAGCTTGATGACTAACTAAAACCTTTTTAATTTTGGCCTGCTGCGCCAGCGTTTGAAAATCTTGATCTAATTGTTCAAACTTTAAGGCATAATGTTGATAGTTTGCTTCATAATCAGCTTGGTGAGCTGGATCAAGCTCAATTAGTTGTTCTTTAATCGCCAACATTTGTTGCTGAGCGTTTAATGGATTCAGCCAAACATGCGGATCAACCAGCTGATCTTTAGCATCAAATAATAGGTCAAGCTTAGCTGAAGTATCTAAAGTTTTAACCGCCAAATTTTTAAGTGAAGCTAAAAGGTCAGGGACATAAGCTTCCAGACCGGCACCGTTATAAACAAATAAATCAGCTGCTTCAAGATTAATTTTATCTTGAATACTCAGTTCATAACTATGAGTATGACCGCCGGGTGGCACTAAGTTAGTTACTAAAACATGTTCTCCACCGACTTTTTGGCTAAAATCATAGAGGGGATAGAAACTAGTAATAATCGTGATTTTATCATTAACAGGCTTAACAGGTTGACAACTAGTTAAGGCCAACCCTAATATAATGAGCCAACTTAATTTTTTCATTTTTGCTCCTTCATTTCAGCCCTACAGCTAGCACACCAACCATAGGTAACTGTTTGAATCTCATCGACTAAAAAATCATGTTCTTTCAATAAATGTTCGGTCCAATGCTGATAGATTTGGCAGTCTAAATGAATTAAACGACCACATTTATTACATACTAAGTGGAAATGTTGATCACAAGCAAGCGTCGGATCAATCCATTGATAGTAAGCAATGGTTGGTGGATTAAGATAATATTTACGAATGATGTTTTGCTCCAACAAACCATCTAAAGTCCGATAAATGGTTGCCTTTGAGATCTTTCGCTTGGTTTGATGAAAATATTTTACTAAGTCTTCCGCTGTAAATGGTTGATTAACTAAGGTTTTAAGATAATCAATTAAGTCCTGGCGGGGTTTGGTTTGATATTGCATATTACTCCAATTTGAGACCTTGTCTCAATAGTATTTTACTATATCAATAAAAAATGTCAATTTAAATACTATTCAGTTTTGCTGATGATTTCTGTTGAAATTATTTAAATATGCTTTATAATTACTATGAGGTATTAAAGAAATGCATTATGCTACAATAATAATGGATAAAGACCCTATCTTACGCACCAAGGCGCAAGCGGTGGCTTTACCCTTGTCCTTAACTGATAAAGAAACACTCCAACAAATGTTGAAATATATTGAAGATTCCAAGGTGACAGAACTGGCTGAACAATATCAACTAAAGCCTGGCATTGGTTTAGCTGCTCCACAAATCGGTATCAGCCGTCGGTTAATGGTGGTTGATTTTAGTGAAAATATAAATGATCAAGTGATTGACTATAAATTTGCTTTAGCCAATCCCGTAATTATCAGTCATTCAGAACAAGAAAGTTGTTTAGCCAATGGTGAAGGCTGCTTATCGGTAGCCGAAGAGTATCCTGGTTATGTTTATCGGGCAGCTCGCGTTACTGTCAGCGGTTATGATTTATTGACTGACCAAATCATTAAAATTCGGGCTAGTGGACTATTGTCTTTATGTCTGCAACACGAAATTGATCACTTAAATGGTATTTTATTTTATGATCATATCAATCAGACTGACCCGTGGCTCAAAAAGCCCAACACTATTGAAGTATAATTAAGACACCCTGGTGCCAAAAGGAGAGAAAATATGCAAAAAGAACAAGCACCAAGTGAAGTAACCAATACACCAACATATAATCCAGCGACCGACACCTTAGTCTATGCTTTAGGCGGTTTAGGTGAGGTAGGAAAAAATATGTACTGCTTAGAACATCAAGATGAAATTCTGATTATTGATGCTGGTGTCCGTTTCCCGGAGGAGAATTTACTTGGAGTTGATTACGTCATTCCCGATTTTAACTATTTAATTAAAAATGCGCATAAAATTGCGGCTTTAATTATTACCCATGGTCACGAAGACCATATCGGTGGTATTCCTTTTTTATTAAAAGCTACCGCCATTGATCGGATTTATGCCCCACGCTTTGCTAAGTACTTAATTGAAAATAAACTTAAAGAGCGGCGGATGAGCAAACGCACTGAAATTATTGAAATTGATGAAGACTCGAAAGTAACCACCAAACATTTTATTGTTGGCTTCTTTAATGTAGTGCACTCAATTCCTGATGCGTTAGGACTAATGATCACCACCCCGAACGGTTCTGTTGTTTCAACGGGAGATTTTAAATTTGACTTAACTCCAGTTGGTCAAAACTCCAACTATCAAAAGATGGCTTACATTGGTTCAATTGGAGTCACCTTATTATTAAGTGACTCGACTAATGCTGAAGTTGAAGATTTTTCTATCAGTGAACGAAAAGTTGCCTTACAAATTTTAGCTATTACCAAACGGGTGAAAGGTCGCTTAATTATTGCAACCTTTGCAAGTAATGTCGTACGGGTAGCACAAATTTTAGAGGCAGCGGTGGCGTGTAATCGAAAAGTCGCAGTCTTTGGTCGCTCGATGGAAAACGTGGTTGAAACAGGCCGGAAACTGGGCCATATCAATATTCCCGACAGTGCTTTTTTAACCCCGGAACAATTAAAACAAACCAAAGCAGATGAAGTTTGTATTTTATGTACTGGTTCACAAGGCGAACCGTTAGCTGCTTTATCGCGGATTGCTAATGGTACCCATCGCCAAATTCGAATAATCCCTGGGGATACGGTCATCTTTTCTTCCAACCCCATCCCCGGTAATGCGATTAGTGTCAATAAAACGGTTAATAGCTTAACCCGAGCTGGCGCTAATGTGTTAACCAGTTCAATATTCTCAAGTCTTCATACCACAGGCCACGCTTCTCAAGAAGAACAAAAGTTAATGCTCCAATTGATTAAGCCCCATTACTTTATGCCAATGCATGGTGAATATAAAATGTTAAAACTCCACGCTAAATGGGCGATGGAAACTGGTGTACCCAGTGAAAACATCTTTATCTGCGCCAATGGTGATGCAGTTGTTTTACGTAATAAACAAGCCTTTTTAAGCAATATTCGGATTCCCGCTGATGATATTTACGTCGATGGGAATGATTCCAGCGGTTTATCAACCGCTGTCTTAAAAGATCGTAAAATTTTAGCGGATAATGGTTTAGTCGCGGTAATTGTCTCCATTGATTCACGCTATAATAAAATCTTGGTTCGCCCTAGTATTGTGAGCCGTGGCTTTGTCTTTATTAAAGAAAGTAAAACCCTCTTAAAGGAAGCTGAAATACTTGTCTATGAAGCCATTAGAAAACAAATGTCCCAAAAGACCACTTTTGGTGAAATCAAAAATGCGATTCGTAGTAGCTTAGAGCCCTTCTTATATCAAAAAACCCAACGTAACCCTATCGTTATCCCGGTTATTCTTAATAGCAAAGAAGCTCTCGCTCAATTAAAAAGTAAAAAAGAACAACATTAAACGACCCTTGTTAAAAACCCTTACAACTTTGAAAATTAGCAGGGTTTTTATTTGTTTAGTTTTAAAAAAAGCTTTTAACCACCAGTACTGGCTAAAAGCATCAAACGACAATTTAATTTAATCAAGGTTAAACGGTAATTTCCATCCAGCTACCATTATGAAAGCGGCGATTACTAGTAATACTTCGGAATAATTGATCTAAAAAGTAACCCATCCAAGCTCCTAAGATGCCATAAGATAATTGATAAGCAAAAGCATAAGTTAAAATTGGGCGAATTAAAGCGACACTAACCATCGTAATGAGAGCCACAAACTTTAAATCCCCCGCTCCCCGCAATGAACCAATCGTGACCACTTGCATAATCTGCATTGAAATAACAATCGAAATTAAAGGCATGACATGTTGCCCAATGGCGATAATGTCTTGATCACCATGAGTGATAAAGCTGAGTAACGGAACTTGAAATAGCCAAGTTAAAATACTTAAAAAGATACCAGAAAACATCGCGACTCGTTGAAAAATCTTACTATAAACAAAAGCAATATCGCTTCGATGAGCCCCCAAATTTCGCCCAACTAAAGCGGAAGCCGCAATCGAAATCCCATTACCATATTGGAAGGTAATTTGTAAGATAGTCATAAACACGACATGGGCAGCGTAGTTAGTAGTACCTAAACCAGCTATCATTTTAACATAAGTAAACATCCCTAACCGGAAAAATATCTGTTCCACCAGTGAACTCTTACTAACGTCAAAAATATTTTTGATAATTTCAGTTTTAAGCTTTAAATCACGCAACCGCAAATGAACAAAACTACCCTTTTTACTAATCGAAATCACCGCAATGGTAAAACTAACCATATCCCCTAACATTGTTGCAAAAGCTGCCCCAAAGACACCCCACTTCGGGAAAATCCAAATCCCGTTAATTAACAAATAATTAAAGAAGATGTTAACCAAGTTTGCTGAGATGTTAGTATACATGGAAATTTTTGTATTACCCGCTCCACGTTGGGCTGAGGTCAAAGATAGGCTAATACTATTAAAGAAGTTTCCAACCATAATAACTTTAAAATAAGTCACCGCTAAACCGAGATACTCTTGATCTGCCCCCGCAAAACGTAAGATTTCTGGCGCGAAAATGAAACCTAACAACGAGAAAATTAAAGCAAAACTAATACTTATTAATATCGCATTCGCTAATAAGCGATTAGCATCATCTCGTCGGTTCTCGCCATGACGTCGCGCGATAATAACCGTTATCGCAATATTTAAAGCTAAAATTGGCGCTAATATTACAAACTTAGGCTGAGCAGTAATCCCGGTCGCTGCAATCGCTGCTTGACCGATACCACTAACCATGACCGTATCAACCATTCCAACTAGACTTACTAAAACCGACTCGACCGTTGATGGCCAGGCATATTTAAAAGCAGTTTGATAAATTTCCCGATTACTAGGTAAGTCACCTAAAATCCGACGCTTCATCAAAATGCTTTTTACATCAAACATATTCATCGTTGCCACAAACTGCCCCCTTAATCATAAATCTTATCATACCATACAATTTGTAAGATTTAGCAGGAATTATTGGATTTTAACCAAGATATTCTGCTTTTTGGCTGAAACATAAATCAAATCTCATAAAACAAAAAAGACCTTCAATCATTAAAGGTCTTCATTTTCCTCTTGTAAGATTACTTGATCAAAGCCATCAGTCTCTTTAGTTTTGACATAAACCCTTTCCGCCAGCGAGGTCGGAATATTTTTTCCAACATAATCAGCGCGGATTGGCAGTTCGCGATGACCACGATCCACTAGTACTGCTAACTGGATTTGACGCGGACGCCCAAAAGTGATAATACCTTCCATGCCCGCTCGGACCGTTCGACCTTTAAATAATACATCATCAATAATAATTACTTTCTTACCAGCAAAATCTAAATCAAGTCGCGGGCGATTAATCTTTTTTAACTCATCATCACGCCAGAATCCAACATTTAAGCCAATCATCGGCACCGTTTGATTTTCAATTAGTTTAAAATTTTCTACAATTCTCCCGGCCAAATCATAACCCCGCGTATAAAGACCGACTAACACCAGGTCTTCAATCCCTTTGTTTTTTTCGATTATCTCATGGGTAATCCGCTTGATGGTTCGCGCCATGGCTAGTTCATCCATTAATATTTTCATCATCTTCACCTTTTTTTATTATTATAACATCAAAGCTAAAAGATAGCCTACTCCTGGTTGAAATGACTGCTAAGATATGATATTATAACTAAGGCTTTAGGGGTATCGTACAATGGCAGTACGTCGGTCTCCAAAACCGTAGATGCGGGTTCGATTCCTGCTACCCCTGCCAAATATATTATCTTGAGCTAATACTTAATCTAAAAACACATCTTTAGGGATGTGTTTTACTTACGAATATTTTTAAAATTTACCTGTTTTACGCATTTTTAGAGCTAACTCCTCTAAGATTACCGCAACCCCATCATTCAAGTTGGATAAAGCTAAAATATCCGCATGCTCTTTCACCGAAGCTAAGGCATTTTCCATCACCACAGCAGTTCCGGCCACTTCGAGCATTGAGATATCATTTTCTCCATCCCCAAACGCCATTGTTTCAGTTAAGTCAATCGCTTCATGCACTGCGATTTGTTTTAAAGCTGCGCCTTTACTGATACCAGCCGGCATCCCTTCTAACCAACGTAACGTGGTAAAAGAAAAATCGATTTTACCTGCAAATAACTCCGCTAATTGATCTTTCACTGCTGCTAAGCGCTCTGGCTCTTCGGTAAAGATGATTTTATTACAGCTACTTGGTGCTTCTGACGCACTGTTTATGTAATGCAAGTAGGGATAATTTGATTGCGGGTTAACTGGTAACCAAATCCCAGCAGTAATGCGTGTCGTTTCAAGCTGATTTTCTGCGATATAGCGATATTTTTCAGCAATTAAACGCTCTGATAAGTAAGCATATAAAGTATCATCTTGAACCGCCATAAACTCTAAATCATGCTCGATCGCAAACGCTAAGGCTTTTTTAATTGTAGTATGTTCCAACACTTTTAATACTTCAATATGACCATTAGCTGGTCGAGTAATCTGTTGGCCATTAACTCCAACTAACCAGCCATCATATTTTTTTAGCTCTAGTTGCTCGACAAACTGGGTCAATGATAATAAATTCCGACCTGAAGCTAAGACTACCTTAATACCTAGCTCTTGAACTTCTTTGACTGCTTGGGTGGTACGCTCACTTAACGCACTGTCTTGATTTAATAAGGTTCCATCCATGTCCGCGGCAATTAATTTTATTTTCACCATATACTTCCTTTCAATTACGAAAAGTAGATACCGAAATGATATCTACTTTTGCTCTTAAACTAATTTCGTTAGTCGCGTAAAGCGTTTTTCCGCATCGACTTGTGATTTATAGAACAATTCATCAGCTTGTGCTGGATTAACGCCAGGTAAGGCTGCATACCGTGTTTCAGTTAAAATAAAGTCTTTATATTTCTCGAAATTTGGTTTTGGATAGTCAATCGTTAACGGTTTTTCTTCATTCAATGGGTTAAAGCGATATAGTGGCCAATAACCGCATTCAACAGCTTTCTTTTGAGTTTGTTGGTGATTCATCAAGCCACCTGCAATCCCGTGTTCAATACATGGCGAATAAGCTAGGATTAATGAAGGTCCATCATATGCTTCAGCTTCTTTTAAGGCTTTAATGGTTTGCATCCGATTTGCACCCATGGCAATTGAAGCTACATAAACATGACCATAAGCCATCGCAATTTGACCTAAATCTTTCTTCGCGGTAACTTTTCCACCCGCTGCGAATTTAGCGATTGAAGCAGCTTGTGAAGCCTTGGAAGATTGACCACCTGTATTTGAATAAACTTCGGTATCTAAGACTAAAATATTCACGTTTAGGCTATTAGCTAAGACATGGTCTAACCCACCATAGCCAATATCATAAGCCCAACCATCACCACCGATAATCCAAACAGATTTACTAATTAAGTCTCGTTCAAATTCAAGGACTTGTTTAACTGGTTCATAGCTACTAGCTTCGATCAATTTAACCAAATCTTTCGCTAAGAAACGTTCCTCAATCCGGTCGCCTTTAACCGCTAAGTATTTTTCAATTTGTTCTTTTAAGGCTGGTTCGACTTGATCAAGTGCATCTGATAACAAGTTGACAATTTGTGCGGCTTTAAAGTCTTGGGCAATCTTCATACCGAAACCATATTCAGCGTTGTCTTCAAATAATGAGTTCGACCAAGCAATACCTTCACCATCCTTATCCGTTACAAATGGTGAACTTGGCGTTGAACCACAATAAATTGAAGAACAGCCAGTTGCGTTAGCAATCAACATATCACGACCAAATAATTGTGAAGCTAAGCGATAATATGGTGTTTCACCACAACCAGCACAAGCACCACTAACTTCAAAGTAAGGATATAAAAATTGGGAACCTTTGACTTGATCAGTACTAAAGACATCAGATTTATATTCCGTATGTTTGTATAAGTAATTAGCTAACGGAGCTTCAGGTAACATTTCATTAACATCAACCATTTCTAAAGCTTTTTTACCTGGACCTTTACCTGGACATTCAACGACGCAAAGAGCACAGCCGACGCAGTTATCTGGTGATACTTGTACGCGATAAACATATTTATCAGCTTGCGGGCCCATCGCCTTTAAAGTTTCAAAGTCCATTGGGGCATCAGTAACTTCTTCACCGGTTAACAAGAAGGTTCTAATCGTCGCATGAGGACAAACAAAGGAACAGAAACCACATTGGATACAGTTTTCTGGAATCCATTTTGGAACTTGGGTCGCAATCGTTCGGTGTTCGTCAAAGGCGACGTTATTTCTAAAGGAACCATCTAAAATATTATGCTCTAAGAATGCTGAAACAGGTAAATCATAACCTTCAAGACTATTGATTGGATTAACAAACTCATCAAAGTAACGATCACCAGTCGTTACGACAGTTTTATTTACTGGTAAATCAGCCCAAGCAGGATTAACTGGTACTTCAACTAAACCAACCTTACCATTATCAATTGCTTCATGGTTCAGGCGAACAATTTCTTCACCCTTTTTACCATAACTAGCTGTAGCAGCATCTTTCATATATTTTAATGCATCTTCAAATGGGATAATTTGTGGGTTTAAAGCAAAGAAACTCGATTGTAAAATTGTATTAGTCCGGCGACCCATACCAATTTTTGTTGCAATTTCAGTCGCGTTTATAATATAGAATTTTGCTTGCTTTAAAGCTAATTGACGTTTAACCCGATTTGGTAAATGAGCTTCAATATTAGCTAAATCAAATGTAGTGTTTAGTAAAAAAGTACCACCTTTTTTCAAGTTCGCTAACATATCATATTTTAATAAATAAGCATCTAACGAACAAGAAATAAAGTCCGCGTTATTAATATAATAAGTTGATCTAATTGGTGAAGGACCAAAGCGTAAGTGCGAGCGAGTTGCGCCACCAGCTTTTTTCGAGTCATAAGCAAAATAAGCTTGTGAGTATAAATCGGTATGATCACCAATAATTTTAATTGAGTTTTTATTAGCTGAAACTGTTCCATCCGAACCTAAACCATAAAATAAGCAAGATGTATAATCATTTTCCACACTAAATTCTGGATCACTAGCTAAAGATAGATTAGTTACATCATCAATAATACTAATGGTAAAGCTATTCTTTGGAGCATCAGCTTTCAAATTATCATAAACAGCTTTGATATCACGTGGTTGAGTGTCTTTACTCGATAAGCCATAACGTCCACCAACAATTAAATCAATTTGTTGATAACCCTTTAAAGCCGCATAAACATCGAGATAAAGTGGTTCATGTGATCCTTGTTCTTTCGTTCGATCTAAGACCGCCACTTTTTTCACGCTCGCTGGGATAACCTTTTTTAATAAATCAGCTGCAAATGGTCGATACAGGTGAACTTTAACTAAACCAACTTTTTCACCTTGTTTATTTAAAACATCAACGACTTCTTTGGTAGTTTCAGTTACACTGCCCATCGCCACAATAATTGAAGTAGCATCGTCAGCGCCATAATAAGTAAATGGTGCGTATTCTCGACCAGTAATCTTACTAATTTCGCTCATATAATCAGCCACAATGCCGACTACTTGATCATAGTGTAAGTTTTGAGCTTCCCGACCTTGGAAATAAATATCATCATTTTCTGCCCCACCACGAGTTACCGGGTTAGTATGGGGGTTTAATGCATTAGCTCTAAATTTAGCTAAAGCGGTTTGATCAATTAAACTAGCTAGCTTACTTTGATCAATCACTTCAATTTTTTGGATTTCATGTGAAGTTCTAAAACCATCAAAGAAATGCAAAACAGGACTACTCGCTTTAATGGCTGTTAAATGAGCCACCCCAGCTAAATCCATCGCTTCTTGGACTGAATGGGACGCAATCATCGTCACGCCAGTTTGACGAACCGCATAAATATCTTGATGATCACCAAAAATTGATAACGAACGAGTAGCGATTGAGCGCGCGGAAACATGTAATACCGCTGGAATCATTTCACCAACCCATTTGTAGATATTGGGAATCATTAACAATAAACCTTGTGAGGCGGTAAAGGTAGTGGCTAGCGTACCAGCTTGTAAAGCCCCATGGACCGTTCCCGCTGCACCAGCTTCTGACTGCATTTCTACTACTCTCACGACTGCATCAAAAATATTCTTTCTTCCTTGTGAGGCCCAAGCATCAACCAGCTCGGCCATTGTGGAAGATGGAGTAATTGGATAAATACCAGCTACTTCCGTAAAGGCATACGCAACCGTCGCTGCGGCGGTATTCCCATCCATACTCTTATAAACTTTAGGCATATTTTTCCTCGCTTTCTCCTATTTTATTGCTTCACGAATAAATCCGTGATGATCAGCTAATTGTTGGTTCGCCGCGGAAACGTCAAGACCAGTTAAGATCATGACAATCGCTAATTTGGCATTCTGATTAGCCCGAGTCAAATAATCACTCGCTGTTTCATAATCGCAATCAGTTGCCATCATAACAATCCGTTTCGCCCGTTCTAGTAACTTAAGATTCGTAACTTTCACATCGACCATCAAGTTACCATAAACTTTACCAATTCCAACCATACTAGCGGTTGATAACATATTTAAAATTAATTTTTGGGCCGTCCCTGATTTTAAACGGGTCGAACCCGTTAAAACTTCCGGTCCTAACGCTACTTCAATCGCTACTTGAGCGACTTTACCAATTTCAGAATCCAAATTGCAAGCGACCGCAACAGTTTTTGCTCCCAGTTCATTACCATAAGCTAAAGCTCCTAAAACATAAGGTGTCCGACCACTAGCTGCGATTCCGACCACGACATCATTAGCCGTTAAATTCACTGCTTTTAAATCAGCTTCCCCTAATTCCGCTGAATCTTCAACCCCTTCTTGAGCCACGATAAAAGCTTCTTGACCACCAGCTAAGATACCGATGACTTCATCCGTGGTCCCAAAGGTAGGCATACATTCCGCCGCATCAATTACTCCTAAGCGACCAGAGGTACCCGCTCCAATATAAATCATCCGACCACCAGCTTTTAAACTCGCAATAATCAGCTCTACTGCTTGATCAATCGCCGGTAACGCTTCAGCTAAAATTTGCGGTACGCGTTGATCTTCTTCATTCATAATTCGTAAAACTTCCAAGGTTGAAAGCCGATCTAACTCCATCGTTTTCGGGTTTCTATTTTCAGTTGTCAAATGTCCGATTTGAACTTGTTTCATAAAAAACCTCCAAAGTAATTATAACATTAATCTTGCTTAATTAGAATGGTCTTTTTCCCAATCTAAATAAAGATTCGCTAACTCTTGTTCAGTGCTGGCGATTTCTTTTTCTAAGTTAGCAAGTTTTGTATAATCTAAATAGTAAGCTTCATCAAACATCAACTCTTTTAGCTGCTTCAATTGATTTTCTTTGATTGTAATTTGTCTTTCAAGCTTGCCTAAAGACCGTTTTACGCGGGTTGGGGTAGTCTTTTTCACGCTAACTGGTTCAGAAGTTGTGTCCACTTGACTAGCTAAATAATCGCAATAATTACCAGGGAAATGAATCACACCGTCAGCTTGAAAAATTAATAGTTCCGTTGCTAATTGTTCAATAAAATAACGATCATGCGAAACAAAAATTAAAGTTAAAGATGTATTTAACAAGGCCGCTTCAAAACTATCTTTCGCCGCTAAATCTAAGTGGTTAGTTGGTTCATCTAACAGTAATAAATTATCGCCTGCTAACATTAATTTCAATAACGCCAAACGAACTAGTTCACCTCCCGAACAAACATCTAAACTTTTATGAACTGCCTCTTGTGTAAAACCTAAACTAGCGAGTGCCCCCCGAATTTCAGTCGTCGTATAATCGGGATAAGCCCGCCATAGATAGTCCAAAATCGAACTTGTTTGTTTCTTTTGCGCAGCTTGTTGTTCAAAATATCCCACACTAATCTGATGTCCTAACCGATATGATCCTGCTAAAGCTGGTAACTTTTGGGCTAAAGTTTTTAATAAAGTTGATTTACCAATCCCATTCGCTCCAATAATTCCTAAGCGACTACCTTGATAAAGGGTAAAGCTAACTTGACCTAGCGGTTTATTATAACCAAAAACTAGCTCAGCGACTTCTAAAACTTTTTTCCCACCTTTTAATTGTTGTTTAAATTTAAACTTTAAGTTCTGCTCAGCTGGTTTAACTAAGGTTATTTTATCTAGTTTTTCCAGCTGTTTTATTTTGGATTTAACTTGTTTAGCTTTTGATTGTTTAGCCCGATTGCGTTCAATAAACTCTTCAGCTTTTGCTAATTCAGCTTGTTGGGCTTGATATAGCTTAGCTGTGTTAGTAATCATCGTAGCTTTTTGTTGTTTATAAGCCGCATAGTCGCCATGATATTTAAATAGTTGTTGGTTTTCCAATTCATAAATAATCGTCGTGACATGATTAATAAATGCCCGATCATGAGAAATCACCACGATCGCACCCGGATATTGTTTTAAATAGGTTTCTAACCAAATAATCGTTTCTAAATCTAAATGATTAGTTGGTTCATCTAAAAGTAACAACTCGGGCTCTTCTAGTAAGAGCCGAATAAAAGCTAACTTTGTTTGTTCACCTCCAGAAAAACTGGGTAAAAATCGAGTTAATTCTGTTTCAGCAAACCCAAATTTAGTAAATAAGGTCTTGAGTTTAACTTCATATTGATAACCACCTGCTTGTTCATAATTGGTCAGTAGTTGGCTATAACGAGCTAAATCACGGGGTTCTTGTTGCTGACTAATGCTTACTTCAAGTTGCTTTAGTTGTTGCTCTAAAACAAGTAAATCCTTAAAAGCGGCTAATAAATAGTCCTTCACCGTCACTGACTCATTTAAGCTTGTGGTTTGCGCTAGATATCCACAGCTAAGCTGACGACTCAGGTAACACTCACCCGCATCTAGTTGCTCTAGCCCAATTAAAACCCGCAATAAGGTAGTTTTACCAGTCCCATTATGACCAATCACAGCGACTTTCTCACGGGCTTTCAATTGAAAATTTATATTTTGAAAAATTTCAGTGGTCGAAAAACTCTTATAGCCATTAACAATCTCAGCTAACATTATTCAGCTCCACGTAACTGCAGATAATCCGCAATCGCCTTTGCAGCAACTTGGGCATAATGTTCGCGCTGATTAATGAGTTTTTCCATGCCCACTTGATCATTTAAATAGGCATAACGTAAAGAGATTGCTTGCATCCCAAACCGATTATTTAACGCAAAAGAAGCATTCTCTGCGGATTTACTGGAATAACTCGCAGCAGCTAAAGCTTTTCCGCCACTTTCGCGAATAACTAAATTTCCTTCATAACCTGAAACCTTATTTAAAGTGCGAATCCCTGGATAACGTCCTTGTTGGGGTGAGGTCAACTTCAGTTCACTGGCTAAATTTTCACTTAAATAACTAGCTAAGCGTAAAGAACTACTTGAGCCATACACCACCTCAAAGCCACTATTACCATAGCTAGAATAGTTTAGTCTTAAATCAATCAAGTACTTCGCTTGCGCTGCGTAGCCCCGGGCTAATCGACCAGCTTCGCCATAAGTGTTGATTATTTCGGCTTCATCCCGTGTTAATAACACCTTTAAGCCATAACTCTCTAAGGCTTCTTTTAAAGCTAACGCATTTAAATAGTTTTCTTGTGCTTCAATTAAATTTCCAACTTGACTACCATAATCTACTGAATAACCATTATCACGGTCTAAATAGGCTGGATTAAGGATAATATCATAATATTCCGCTATTGGTGCTTGGGTGGTGACTTTAAGAAACAGATAATTTTCTTGCATGATTACGGTGTTTTTACGATCATCAAATAATTCACGATTAGCAATTAACTCAATCTTTTTGACTTCACCATTACGTCTTGTCGTAAAAAATTGATCATAAACAACCTCATCAAAATAAGCCCGTTTATTAATTAGATTATCTTGAAAATAAACCTCATAAAATCCATCAGCCAGATTTTCTAATGCTAGCTGGCGATCAACTTTATTTTCAAAAATAAAAACATGGTCTTGATTAGCTACACAAACATTTTTTAAAATAGCTGTCTTGCCAATTAAAGGATCAATACTAAAAATACTATACGGTGCTTGTGTTAAGTTTAACGTTTCACCATAGAAAAAGTAATCAGTTAATCCCAGTTTATTAGTTGGTTCTTCACTAAAATATTTCACAATTTGTTTTTGTTTCCAATCGCAAACTGGATAAGTAACCGCTAAGTGTTGTTGGCGCAAGTAATTAGTGCCCAGCCAGCTAAGTCCAACTAAACTGACAATTAAAATACTTACACCCACGAGGCGACGCCATTTTTGGCGTTGTCTATTTTTTATATACGTTGGTCGAAACATAACTGATTAAAATTTAATTTGTCTAAAAGTCCGCGGGTAAGGAATAACATCACGAATATTATTCATCCCAGTTAAATACATCAAAAAGCGCTCAAAACCTAAGCCAAAACCAGCATGTTTAACGCCCCCATAGCGTCTTAAATCTAAGTACCATTGTAAGCTGGCTTGATCTAACTTAAATTCTTTAATCTTCTCATTTAACACCTCAAGGCGTTCTTCTCTTTGCGAAGCCCCAACTAATTCACCCACATAAGGGACTAATAAATCACAAGCGGCGACGGTTTTGCCATCCGCGTTGCGGCGCATATAAAACGCTTTAATCGCTTCAGGATAATCTGTAATAAAAACTGGGCCAGCCACGATTTCTTCGCATAAATAACGTTCATGTTCTGATTGTAAATCAATGCCCCAACTAACGGGAAACTCAAAGCGATCCGCCACTTTCTCTAAATGAGCAATCGCTTCGGTATATGTCATTTGAGCAAATTCACTTTTAGCCACCGCTGTTAAGCGAGCTAATAAGGTTTGATCAATCATCGCATTAAAAAATTCCATCTCACTTGGACAATGTTTTAACACATAATCAATCAAATATTTAATCATATCTTCAATTAACGCCATATTATCAGCCAAATCAGCAAAAGCAATTTCCGGTTCAATCATCCAAAATTCTGCGCCGTGTCTTGGCGTATTAGATTTTTCCGCCCGAAAGGTTGGTCCAAACGTATACACATTCCGGTAATTTAAAGCAAAAGCTTCGACGTGTAATTGACCAGTTACGGATAGAAAAGTATGACTTCCAAAAAAGTCTTTCGCATAATCCGCATCTTTCCGCGTCGTCACCGTAAAAACTTCCCCAGCTCCTTCTCCATCATTGCCCGTAATTAGTGGCGTATGGACATAAATAAAACCCCTAGATTGGAAAAACTCATGAATACCCATGGATAAAACTGAGCGTAAACGGAATAAAGCATTAAAAGTATTCGTTCTGACCCGTAAATGTGGTAAATCACGTAAGTATTCAAAGCTATGGCGTTTCTTTTGTAAAGGATAATCTGGAGCACAAGCACCTTCTAAAATGACTTCAGTCACTTTAACTTCAAATGGTTGTTTACCAGTCGGTGTTAAAACAAACTTCCCCGTCACACTTAAAGCAGTTCCTGTCAAATATTTTTCTACGGCTTTAAAATTAGGTAACTCTGCTTCATAAACTAATTGGACATTTTTAAAATGAGTCCCATCATTTAGTTCAATAAAACCGATTGAACCATTACTACGATTGGTTTTAACCCAACCTTGAAAAGTAACGGCCTCAAAAGCGGTTAACACACTGGTTACTTGCTGATTAAGTAAATCATATACCTCAGCTACTGATATTAAACTCATCTGATTACCTCCTAAAGATAAAAAAACGTCCCGCTAGGAACGCTTGACACGTGGTACCATCCTACTTCACCTAAAGTCTCTAAGCATTAACGCTGCCCACGTGATTGTCTACTTAATTCTCCAATCAAGCTCTTAAAGTGTTTTCGATCCGCTCGGCTTTGTTTACCTTTCACCACTTGTAAACTCGCTAGAAAAGCTTTACGACGAGGCTTTAATCATCGCTATAATTTATTGGTTTCAAATATAATCTCTTGAATGCTGGCGACAACATCAATTGATTTTAAGGAGATTTCAGCTGGCACAACTAAATGTTGTTGCGTGAAATCTACTATCCCTACAATACCACATTTTATCAAATTATCAACTATTTCCTGGGCTTGATTAGAAACCGTCAAGATTGCAATCCGGACTCCAGGTGGTAATTTCTTAGCTAAATCATCAATATGATAAATGGGAATACCATCATATTCACCTTCAAAAACATCAAAACCGCACACTATTTCACCCACGACATAATCCCAACGATTATAATTCAATAAAGCTTTCCCAAGATTTCCGACGCCAACCATAATAATCTTTTCTGCAAAGTTTACGCCTAAGACCGCTTCAAATTTTTCAATTAAATAATCAATTTGATAACCTGAACCTTGTTTTCCTAACCGACCTAAAAATGAAAAATCACGGCGGATCGTCGTAGCCAAAATATTCACTTGGGTAGCTAATTGTTTTGACAAAACTGCCGTTTTACCTTCGTCTTTTAAACGTCTAAGAGCTTTAAGATAGAGCGGATAACGCTCTAGGGTTGCTCGGGGAACGTGCGCTTTCTTCATGTTATCACCTGTGAATATAATAACATATAAACACTGTGATATTAAATAAATTTACCAGAGTCCACTACTAGTTGGATAGGAAGGCGTTAAATAACTAGAGAACTTATTTAATTGCCATAATTCATAAGCGGCTGCTCCAATCATCGCTGCATTATCGGTACAACAATAAAGCGGTGGAATCACTAATGGGGTAGCTAATTGTTGTTCTACCAACACCGGTAATTTTTGGCGTAAAGCTGAATTAGCTGCCACGCCGCCAGCCAAGACAACTTGAGCTGGTTGATATTTTAAAATCGCAATTTTTAATTTTTCTAAGACTTGTTGGCTCGCAGCTTGTTGAAAACTAGCCGCAACATCAGCCACCTTTAATGCGCGATTAGCTTGTTGTTCACGTTTAATTAGTTGTAAAACCGCTGATTTTAAGCCACTAAAAGAAAAGTCGAGCTCCTTGGTTGTTTTCACTTGCGGTAAAGCATAACTAGGTTCGCCTTGATGAGCTAATTGATCGAGCGCGACTCCACCGGGATAAGGTAAACCTAAAACCCGAGCGACTTTATCGTAAGCTTCCCCAATCGCATCATCAGTCGTACTACCAATTAATTGATAAGATAAATCCTGTTGTAATAAAACTAGTTCAGTATGACCACCAGAAATAATTAAGGCCAATAAAGGATATTGTAGTTTCGCCACAAATTTATTCGCCATAATATGACCAAATAAATGATTAGTCGCGATTAACGGCTTTTGATGGAGCCAAGCTAATGTTTTGGCTGCTAAAGCGCCAATATGTAAAGCGCCAATTAAACCAGGGCCAGCCGTATAAGCGACCGCATCAATTTCAGCCCAGCTCACTTGGGCAGCTTGAAAAGCAGCCTCTATGACTAAAGTAATATTATCAACGTGTTGGCGAGCCGCAACTTCAGGAACGACACCGCCAAACTGCGCATGAATCGCAATTTGAGAAGCCACTACGTTAGCTAAAATTTCATGACCATCTTTAATAATAGCCGCTGCGGTTTCATCACAACTAGTTTCCAGCGCAAAAATTAAATTGCTCATCTTATAACTCCTTTAACATATAATACGCATCTTCACTATCCGGGTAGTATTTTCGTTTAGTCCGATTAATAACAAAACCACATTTCTGATATAAAGCTAGGGCGGCTAAATTACTGACACGTACTTCCAAACTAATATAATGGGCATAGTTAGCCCGAGCCTGTTGTTCAACATAAGCTAACATCTTAGCCCCAATCCCTTGCTTTTGATAAGTAGTGGCAACCGCAATCGTGGCGATTTCAACTGCTTCACCCGTAATCCAATAATCAAAGTAGCCAACTACTCGTCTTTTGCTTTCAAATACCATTAAATGGGCCAGCGGATTTGCGATTAATTCAAAATAAAATTGTTCATAATCCCAACTATCATGAAATAATTGCTTTTCTAACCGAGTAATCAGCCGTAAATCGCTTTCTCGTGCTGGTCTGATCATTTTTTTACTTGATATTCCAAATCATTTTTTAAATAATATGGTTTAACACTAGCTGGATTAGCTTCTAACTCCCAATAATCGCGTAAAGCTAAAAAATTAGGTACATAATTATCAAATTTTGCTGGCTCATGAAAAACCGTTAAGTCACCCCGCCAATTTTCCGCTAAAGAGAAAGTTAAGTCGCTGACATTTTTAATCATGGGCTCAGCAACCGCGACTCCCCCAGCAAATTCACCATAATAAACCCGTCCCCCACGTGCATCGAGCACTACTTTAACGGGCTCTAAACCAGCGGTCAGTAATAACGTTGATAAAGTGTATAACGGCACCTGTAATTGGGTGGTGAGCACTTTAGCGACGGTTAAACCGATTCTGACACCAGTAAAGCTACCCGGACCTTTTGTTACCACAACCGCCTGAATCTCAGTGGGAGCTAGCTTTAAACTACTAAATAATTGCGCTAGTTCTGCTAGGATATATTCTGATTGTTGCTTAGGTAATTCTTTAAAAACTTGACCAATTAACTCATGGTCTTGAATGACACCTAATGCTAAATATTGCTGCGCACTATCTAAACACAATGTTACCATGAGCAAAACCCAACCTTTCTGAATATTTATTTCCATGCGGCTCTATGCATAATTCGCGGGTATGTTCATCGATGTAATTAAACTTAATCCGTAAATATTCCGCTGGTAATAAGGACGCAATAAAATCCGCCCATTCAACTACTGAAACCGCAAAGCAATCATTTATCAGTTCACTTATTCCAATATCATCACTTTGATCAGCTAAGCGATACGCATCAATATGATTTAAGGTTAATTCCCCTTGATAAATTTTAACAATTGTAAAAGTTGGGCTATTAACGGTTTCTAAAATCCCTAACGCTTTGGCCAAACCTTTAGTAAAGGTGGTTTTTCCGCCACCTAAATCGCCTTCTAATAGAATTAAATCACCGCCACTTAAACCTTTCCCGATTAAATAACCGACTGCTTCAGTTTGTTCGGCGTTATTTGTAATAATCTTCTGCATAATCTCTTCCTTTAAATCTTAATTATTATACCACGCTAAAAGAAAAAACTCCTAGTAGCTAGGAGTTTATTTTCTGGCAACTTGTTATTTTCACTACAGCAAGTGTAGCTATCGTCACCGTTGAAGTGCTTAACTTCTGTGTTCGGGATGGGAACAGGTGTGACCACTTCGCTATCGTCACCAGATCTGAGAGTAGTTCTCTCAAAACTAAATAACAGAATGATTGTCTTTCTAAATGTTTTAATTATTGTGATTAAATCCTCGACCTATTAGTATCAGTCAACTACACATATCGCTATGCTTCCATCTCTGACCTATCAACCTCGTAGTCTTCAAGGGGTCTTACTTCACTAG
>CAZAZP010000009.1:0-35718 GCA_964489695.1 uncultured Erysipelotrichaceae bacterium
CTCCACCAAAAGATGCAAGACAAAATTAATTAAGAAAGTTCAGAGAATTAACTCTGAGCTTTTTTAATAGTGAAAGATTAAAAAATTAATCAATAATTATTAGACAAAAAACAGCAGACATTGTCTGCTGTTTAACTTTAAGCTATTTAGGTTTATTTAGTTTGGTTACCAGCTGGCTCAATGGTTTCAAACGAACAACTGAATTGTTGGTTTTGTTCGCGCCAGATTAATGTCTGATTAAACCCTAAGACCCGACATTCTGGACATTCATCGCCATCTATCAGTTTTAAGGCTAATAAATCTGAGCGTGAGATGACTAGATAATCAATCTCATAAATAAAGTTAATTGCTTGATTATCCTTAAAGGCACTTGCTTTTAAACCTTTGATGGTATTTAATTCTCCCGCTGTTTGGTTAAGATACTTCAGAAAGTTATCAGCGGTAGTTGGATCAAGTGCAAAAGATAAGTTATGTACTGATTTAATTACAGTATCATTAACACCATAATAGGTTAGCTTGGCTTCAGCATTTTCGACCTGTCCGAGACATTCCGCTACGCGATAAACTGGTTTACTACAACCAGCAACGAAAAACAAAAAGATTAGTGCAACTTTCAAACTTGTTTTCATAAGTTACCTCAATTTCTGAGCTGGCACTGATAACCAGCTTCAGCTAAATCATCTAACATTTTTTGTTTACTAATATAATCAAATTCTAAGCCACTAGCCACTAAATACTTTTGTAATTCGGCTTTATCCATATAAGCAACAGAGAAGGTATAATTTTGCGTAAACAAAGTATCGGTTACTTCATAATTAAAAACTACATTTTTAGCTTCGGTTAGTTGTGCTTCAATGTTTTTGGCTGCCAGCATGGCTTGCTGGACTTGTTGATCATTAGCTAATTCAGTGATTACTCGACTAATTAGCTTGGTAACTTCATCGTCAGTCGCATAGATTGAAGCTTGGTATTTTACTTTATCAATTGTTGCTTCACAAATATTAACTGTTTTTATATTTCGTTGACAAGCCACCAAACTAAGCAAGGATATTGCGATGACAATTATTCTTTTTTTCATCTTGCCTCCATTAGCTTACGCAACTTCATTATAACAAATATTAGTTTTGGATTAAATACCAATCGGTTTTCCGCTGGATAAAACGATGACCTTCTAATTCTAATAATTGTTTTTGAATCTCAATCCCGTTTCCAAAACCGACTAACTGACCATTTTTAGCTAAAACGCGATGACACGGCACAATAATTGATAACGGATTGCGATGATTAGCTTGGCCCACTGCACGAGCAGCGGTCGGTTTTCCACCAGCTAAAGCTAAAGCTTGATAACTACGGACTTCACCATAAGGGATTTTTAAAAGCTCGCCCCAGACTGTTTCTTGCCAAAAAGTACTAGCGTATTTAATTGGGATAGTAAAAACTTGCCGTTGTTGTGTGAAATATTCTTGTAATTGTTGGCCCGCTAGTTTTAAAACCGGTGAAAAAACTTCTTTTGAAACTGGTCTTGGTCCTTTAATCAAATCAACCGCATAAAGAAAATTTTGATCGCCAGTTAATAGCCAGTCACCTAGCTTACTTGAAACGACTACTTGTTCCTTCATAGTTCATTAATTAAAGTTTGTCCTAAAAGAAAGGCACTTAAATTCTTGACAATTAATTGTTGATTTCGTAAGACGTTATCACTTGATTGGCCAGAAAGATGAGGGGTAATAACTACCTTAGGTGCTTCCCATAATGGATGATCAATCGGTAAAGGTTCAATCTCTAAGACATCTAAAATCACCTTTTTGAGTTTTTTCGGTAAGACAGCTAATAAGTCCTCGGTTTTAATGAGGGTGCCGCGTCCAACATTGATTAAAATAGCTGAATCTTGCATTAGCTCTAACCGAGTTTGATCAAGTAAATGATAGGTCGCTGGATTAGCTGGTAGTGCTCCCACCACAATATCAGCCCATGCTAACCACTTATCTAATTCATTTAACGGATAACAATCAGAAAATCCTGGTTGCATGTGGCCCGTACTATTAAGCCCGACCACTTCCATCTCAAACGCTTGGGCGCGTTTCGCAATCGCTTGACCAATACTACCAGTCCCTAAAATTAAAATCTTTTGATTAGTTAAAGCTAAATTACCCATTTCTTTTTGCCAATGATGCTTTGCTTGATTTTGGACAATCAAATCAATATTTTTATAAGTCGCTAAAATATAGGCTAAGACATACTCAGCAATCGGATCACTATATAATCCCCGTCCATTAGCCACTTTAACGCCAGCTTGCTTCAATTGATTGACAGCTAAACTTTCAAAACCAGCTGACATTAGTTGCACAAACTTTAAATGCTTTAAATCGAAAGCGAGGTGATTGATATACTCTGGAAAATCCACAATAATCTCGCCAGTTAATAATTCTTCATTAGCGGTTTGATAATAATTGATTTGGGCGCCTAACTCTGTCAGTTGTTTGGCTTGTGTTTCTGTTAACTGAAACCGTTGATTAATATAAACTTTCATATGACCCTCCTTCTTAACTATAACAGATGAAACATTACTGCTTAAATAAAAAGGAATACTTTAACATATTCCTTATTCCAGTGACTTTAAACCAGTGGCTAATTCATTCGATATCCGTTGGAAGATAGCTAAGACAGCTGGGTCATCCAGAAAATACTGCCTATTTTCAGCTAAAGCTTGGTAGATCGTTTTTAAGTCCATCCGTAAATCCTCAATTAATTGATCGTCAGTTAAAGATACATAATACGGATGTTCTTTAATCCAAGCATATTCAATAAATTCACAACAGGTTGAAATTGGTACTTCATCACGCGATAATAAGAGTGTCCCAATTTCGCTCATTAAATTGTTTAAACTACCTGATCGAGTTAAGATTTCAGTTTTCAATGGTTGATATTTTTCACCAAAATGAAATAGATATTGAAATAGTTTTGTTTGAAAGAGGCCTAAAGTGCCAATTAGTTCGTTTAAGACATTTGCTTGCATAGTATCACTCCAACCTTATAGTAGGTGAGTAAGCTATTTTTTTCAATATTTATGCCTTAAAGCACCACTTAGAGAAATATACTGACCACTTAGCGCCTTTTACTAGTAATACCAACCTAAAGACTTATAATTTGAAATGAGGTGGCCGATGAAAATCAAATATATTCCGGATGAGACTTTATCTGAAGATACGATTGTGGTTAATTTTCATCCCGCCAATCCGAAACTAGCGCAATTACAAGCTCATTTAGCGCAACAAACGGAACCAGCTAAATTGACTGTCTTAAGCCAAGAGCGGGAAATCTTACTTAATCCGGATGAAATCTTGTTTTTTGAAACTAGTGGCGAAATTGTTTATGTTCATACTGCCAATAAAAGTTATCAGATTAAACTTAGACTTTATGAAATCGAACAGTTACAATATGCTTATTTCTGTCGGATCTCAAAGTCCACCATTGTTAATCTGAAACAAATTTATGCCCTTGAAAAAGGCTTTGGGGCCGGTAGCCTAATTCGCTTTCGTCAAAGTCATAAAGAAGTCTATGTTTCAAGACTTTATTACAAGTTATTAAAAGAAAAGATAAAGGAGAAAATAACTTATGAAAAAAAATAACATCCTCTGGGGATTAATCTTAATTCTTTTAGCTTTATCCATTATCCTAAAAGAGCTTAAGATCATTTTTATTGATATTTATGATTTAAAAATCATCGCTGCCCTTTTAATTGGTTATTTAGCTTTTAAAAGTTTGCTTAAAAAGAACTTCTTTGCGGCGTTTTTCTATCTAGGTTTCATTATTTATCTAAACCCGCAAAATATCTTCCCTAACATTAGCTTGTTTAAAATCCTTTTTGTGGCGATTCTATTAGGTATTGGCTTTAATCTTCTTTTCTCTCCCACGATAAAAAAAAGAGTATTTATTTTTAATGATAGCCGGAGTGGAAAAAGGAAAGAATACTACAGCGAGAACTCAGAATATTATAGTGAAAATAACGATAAAGTCAGTTTTGAGACCATCTTTAGTCAAGCGACCCGTTATGTTTACTCCGATGATTTAACTGACCTCGAATTATCTACTGTCTTTGGAAGCTTAAAAATCTACTTAGATCAAGCCACGATCAATCCGGCTGCTAAAATAGAAATAGAAAATATTTTTGCTAAAACTGAAATCTATGTTCCAAAAGATTATTACATTAAAACAAATGCAACCACCGTCTTTGGCAATATTAACGAAATTAATCCGCCCACGTCTTACACTAAGACGATTACCTTAACGGGTGATATTGTCTTTGGTTCATTAACCATTGTTTATCTTTAGAAAGTGCTTCGGCACTTTTTTTATTTATCTGAACTAATTTTCGTTATAATATAGACAAAGGAGTTTTATGTACTTAATTGACCAATCATATCAAAACGAAATAGTCATCAATAAGTCGCGTTTTATCGCCTATTTAAGTCCGGTCGTAAGTGAAGCTGAAGTTTTAGCTTATCTCACTGAAATACGCCAAATTCACCCCAAAGCGACCCATCATTGTTATGCTTTTATTTTAAACGAACAAACTAAACGCAGTAATGATGCTGGTGAACCCGCTGGAACCGCTGGTTTACCCATCTTAGAAACTTTAATGCAACACCAATTAACCCAAGTAATTCTGATTGTTGTGCGCTATTATGGCGGAATTAAACTCGGAGCTGGTGGATTAATTCGCGCTTATCGTCAAAGTGCCAATCAAGTCATTTCCCAAGCCACCATTTATCAAGCCATTAAAACTGCTGTTTACCAAATCGTTTTCCCTTATAGTTTAGTTAACTTAATCAGCCAACAACTCGCGGATTGCTTAATTTTAGAGAAACAGTTTAAAACCGAAGTTTCTTGGCAATTCGCGACTAATGATGAATCTATTATTAAAAGCTTAATTAACGCCACTAGTGGTCAAGTCATCCCAGAATTGATTGCTTATCAAAATATTAATACTTTAATAAAGGAGCCTTATGACCTATCCTAACTTAGAAAAAAACTCGACTATTTTACTAAAGTATTACCAACGGTTACCTTTTTTTGCTGAGCTATTAACCACGGTCCCGGGGTTAACTCATATTAACTTTCAATCAATTAATCAGCTCTATCAATTAGATAAATTTGATGACTTTGAGCTAAAACAATTATTTTATTCCATCTTGAACACCCAACCACCACTTAAAGTTTTAGGCCATTACTATCAATCGCTAGCTTTTATAGATGAGTTAGTCCAACTTTACCAAATAATTATTACAAACGGATTACAGTTAGCTGATTTACCTCAAACTACTTTTAAAGAACAAGATATTTACACTTTAATTAAGCAAGCCTTAAGTCAACCAACTAGTTATCAACAAAGGGTTTTAAGCTTTAAACCAGCAAATAATCCCTACTATCGCTTAGAAAGTTATCCACCTGATTTAATCGAACAAGGGTTATTAAGGAAACTAAATTATCAAAGTATCCCGGTATTAACCAAACAACCCGCAAAAATTCAGGCTTATCACACGTTAAATCTGAAAGTTGAAGTGGAAGCGGTAGCCCAACAAATTATTGCTTCAAAACTTGCCTTGGATGAGACCTTATTGATTTGTTTAAATACTGATTATTTCCCTGTTATTAAGCAAGTCTTTGCGCGTTACCAAATAAATATCAATCAAACTAACTCTTTAGCGCATTATCAGTTTTTAGAGTTATTTTTAGGGCTGTTAAATTATTGGATTAAACCTACAACCACTGGCTTAATCCAAAACTTAAAGATCAATGCTTTTTATTTGCCCAAAGCCTATGAATTGGCGACCTTACTTGATTATTATGAGATTACTCCTGCGACCTTGGAAAATTTTAATCCCGTTAGTTTAAAACAAGTTCCCCTTTTTCAAGCGGGTGAATTACGTTGGTTAAACTATTTAATTACAGTCACCGCAGAAAGTCTCACACAATTAAAGAGCCAACTAAAACAAATCCAAGCTTTTAGAACTCCTTCTGAAGTAATATCTTATGCGTTAAAACTCGCCCAAGATCAGCTGAATCCGGCTGAATTAACCGGCTTTAATGAATTAAAACTTACTCTAGCCAAGTTAGCTGAACGCTTTGATTTTGACACATTAACTCCTGAGTTATTAGTAGATTTTTTACGTTTGATTAAACCACAAGCAACTGACTTACATAATCAAGTTATCGTCACTAATCAAATTGATTATTTTTATCCTGGTGTAAAAAACTGTTTTATCTTAGGGGTCTCCAATAATAATTTCCCCCAAATTAATCAGTTTACCGGTATTATCGATGAGATTTATTTAGCTAAATTGCCAGTGACTAGTTTAGCTGATCGAACCGCTCAATACCTGAGTGCCTTAGAAAAGTTATTTCAGTTAAGTGAAAACTTAACGGTTAGTTATGCATTTGCGGACTATGAAGGGAAACCATTAACTGCTGCTTATCAATTTGAAGCTCTGTTAAAGCAACACCAAACTACCTTTTTAGAATATCGACTCGCTGAAAAGCATGATCCTTTAACTAAAACTTATACGATTAACCCTGAGCTTTTTTGGTCATTAATTAATTATGATAATGCTTTAGGTGGTTCAGTATCTGCTTATGAAACTTATACCAGTTGTCAATATTCCTATTTCTTAAAATATGGTTTACGGCTCCAAGAATTAACCTTACCTTCTTTTAGTGCAGCTACCGTCGGAACGATGATGCACTTTTTAATGCAAAAAATTGTTAGTACTTATCAAAAAGATTATCCACTACTAACTAATAAACAACTAGCTGACATCTTAGTCAGTAATACCAGTGAGTTATTTACGGTCTTACCTCAATTAGAACCAACTTGGCGGATGATTTGGGTTAATTTCCTTTATCAACTAGAATTATGGTTTCCTTTTTTAACTGATATGGAAGCCCATAATCGTTTTATCCCTGAGCTTTTAGAACATAAATTCCAATATACTTTCAATTTTGATGATTTAACCTTACATCTTACCGGCTTTATTGACCGAGTTGATCGCTATCAAGATTATTTTCGCATCATTGATTATAAAAGCTCAAGTAAAAGCTTAAATCTCAATCAAATCATCCAAGGCCAACAACTACAGCTTTTAACCTATTTATATGTCTATCAAAAACAGACCGCTTTACAGCCGCATGGTGTTTATTATTGTAGTCTACCAAGAAAATTAGAAAACTATCCGAGCTATTCAATCAATTATCGCAAGAAAAAGCCCACCGTGGAAGCAGTGAGTGATCAAGCGCGCGAAGATAAAACTTTTACTGCTTTACGCTTATCTGGGCTCACCACCGGTAATCCTGCTTCAATTTATGCCAGTGAACTACACGTTAACGATTTAACATTGAAGGATAATAAGTTAGGGAAAAAAGCGTTATTAGAGTTTGAAGAAATTTCTCGAATTGTTCCGGCCCTTTATCAAGCGATTACCAAGCAAATCAAAGCTGGTGAAATTGATTGTAACCCCGATAAGTCAGCTTGTACTTACTGCCCATTTAAAGAAATCTGTCAGTACTATCAAACCGAAGATAAACAACCCTTAATTGACTTATCTTTAATAAAGGAGACTAAATGAAAAGCTATCCCCTTAATCCCGAGCAACAATTAGCCGTTAAATTACTCGGCAAAGATATCGTCGTGGCTGCCAGTGCTGGCACTGGTAAGACAACTGTCTTAGTTGAAAGAATCATTAAGCGGATTGTTGCAGATCAGATTTCAATTCAACAAATTGTCGCAATTACCTTCACAAACGCCGCAGCCGCAGAAATGAAAAACCGCTTAACCACGCGCTTAGTTGACTACCAACAAGATTATCCTAGTGATTTTTTAAAGCAACAATTATTACTTATCAATACCGCGGATATTTCAACTATTCATGCGTTTTGTTTAAAGTTAATCAAAAACTATTATTATATGATTGATCTTGAGCCCCAGCATGCCCATAATCTACTCGATGATTTATTAACCGCTAAACTTCAAAAACAAGCTTTTAAAAATATCTATCAAAAACATGTCTTAGCTAATCCCTTAGCTTATCAAACCCTAACTAATGCATTAACTTTAAATCCGTTAAATTATGCTACGCTAGAAAGCACCGTTTTGGCTTTAGCCCAAACCGCAAGCTTACATATTAGTCCTTCAGACTGGCTAACTAGTTTTTTAGCTGACTTTAAAAACGTCACTAGTTTTAGTAATTTAAAAACTACCACGAAAAAGGCTTGGTTTGGGTATTTGTCTTTTAAGATTCAAAACTTACTTTTTTTATTAAGCCAATTAAAAGCTAACATGCAAGCAGAAAATAAATTAAACCCCGCAGAGAATGATATCTTTATCTTATTAAACAATAAGTTCAATCAAATTCTTACTACTTTGGCCAAGGAAGATTATGAAACCTATTTAGCTCAATTAGCCAGCTTAAATGAAATTGAAATTAAGTCGCTAAGAGATTCAGCTAAGACTCAAGATACTTATCGGAAAATCTTTAAAGAGATGATCGAAAATCTTTGGACAGAAGATGAATTAAGTAATGATTTAAACGCGCAATATCCGGTAATGGAACAACTAGTCTTTTTAACAACTGCTTACTTACAAGAATTTACTCAGTTAAAACAAGCCGAACAAGGCTTAGACTTTGATGATTTAGAACGTTTAGCTTATCAAATCTTAATGGCTCATGATCAAGAGATTGCAAAATACTTAAAAAACTATTATCAAGAAATCTTAGTGGATGAATTTCAGGATACTAGCTACTTGCAAAATGAAATTATTAAATTAATTAGTAACGGTAAAAATAGTTTTCGGGTTGGTGATTTAAAACAAGCTATTTATCGTTTCCGTGGTGGTAAACCTGATATCATGATGGATTTAATCAAAAATGCGCAACCAGCCACAACAGAACTAATTTATTTAAAACATAACTACCGCTCAGCTAATAACATTATTGCTTTTAATAATGAGACTTTCCAACAACTAATGACTTTGCCTTTTTATAATAATTACTACACTTCAGAAGATAATGTTCAAGCTGGCAGCCCCACGCAAAGTAAATTTAACGTCCCAGTAAAATTATGTTTCTTTAATTACGCAAAGGATGAATATCCTGGTACTAAAAATAGTTTATTAGCCCAACACTTCGCTGAACTAATTTATGAGTTGACGACTAAAGACCATTATAATTACCGTGATATCGTCATCTTAACTAGGAGTCATACCCAAAAGAAATATCTGAAAGATGTTTTTGATGGCTTAAATATTCCGAGTTATATCTTATTAAAAGATGGTTTCGCTACTTCAGAAAGTATTTTGACGATTAAAGCTTGTTTAAGGTTATTAATTAATCCAGCTGATGAGATTGCTTTAGTCGCGACTTTAGTCAACTTGTTTGGAGTAACAAATGATGATTTAGCTAACTGGAAAATTAAATATCCCACCAAACTTTATGCGGCTTTACTAGCAGAAAAACATCCCGCCTTGTTAAAAATTGAAGCTTTAAGGGAGATGAATTTTTATCAGTTAACTGAGATCTTAAATGCAATTTATCAAATTAATGACTATTATCAAAGTAAATGTGATCAAGCCCAACGGGCTAATCTAGATGTTTTATCCAGCAAAGCAGCGGTTTTTCAAAAAGAAGCAACGCACTTAACTGAGTTTTATGAACTACTTGAAACACTTGAAGTCAAGGATATTAGTGAAGGTTCAACTATTAGCGAGTCAGATAATGTTATTCGAGTCATGACGATTCATCAAGCTAAAGGCCTAGAGTTCCCAGTAGTTTTATTTTGGGGTAATTCCGCTTTAAAAAGCCATAACTCCTTTATCCCCATCACGACAAATGATAAATTAGGCTATGGCTTAGTGACCGTTTTAAAAAATACCATCTTTAAACGTTTCAATTTAAAACAAGAACTAATTGAATTTAATAATACCCTAGAAGATATCGCGGAAGAAATTCGCTTACTTTATGTGGCCTTAACCCGAGCGAAAGAAAGATTATTAATTGTCGGGGCTGATTCAAAATTACCTGAAGCAACAAACCTAACTAGTTTTGATATCTATAACAGCAATAATTACTTAGCTTGGCTCAGTAATACTGGACAACAAGTCTCATCTGCTTACTATCAAACCCAAATCAAGACGCAATTACTTCCAAAAGAAGAACTAGTTTTAAAAGCAGGAACACCAACTAATGAGCTAGTTGGCGAGTTTACCCCACTACCGCCTGTGGCAGAAGTTAGTAGTAGTGTTCGTCCAAGTGCCTCGGGTTTAGATTTATCTGGCGGTGATAATTTCGCTGCGTTAGCCAAAGGAACAAGAATTCACGAAATACTCGCGAAATTACCCGCTAATAATTGGTCTGAAGCACTGATTAAAAATTATAACCCAAAGATTACTACTGATGAAATTGAGTTATTATTAAGACTTTATCAGCATCCCTTTTATCAAGCAGTGTTAAACGCGGAAATGGAAAAAGAAGTACCTTTTATTTTTAAAGATACTTCCGCTAGAATCATTAATGGTTATATTGATTTAATTATCTGGAAAAAACCCATTAACTATATTGTAGATTTTAAAACTGATCAAGTTAAGCAGGCTGAGACCCTAATTACTCGTTATCAAAGTCAACTCAGTTATTACTATCAAGCACTCTCAGCGATTTACCCGGAACAACAATTTGAAGCTTATATTTATAGTTTCGCTTTAAATGAATTTATTTTAGTTAAACTTAGTCAATCATTAAATAATTTATAAATATCACTAACTGGTGAATAGTTTTTTACAGCCTCGATGGTTTTCGCTAACATATAAGCAACTGACAATTGTTTAATCTTAGGGCTATGTTTATCCGGACCTAATTGAATGGTGTTAGTAATAACCAATTCTTTTAATTTCGAACGATTAATATTTTCAATGGCGGGCCCCGATAAGACGCCATGGGTACAAGCGGCGTAAACGGTCTTCGCACCTCGTTCACATAATAATTCGACGGCACCTAACAGTGAACCAGCAGTGTCAATAATATCATCCACGATAATAGCCGTTTTATTATTTACTTCACCAATTAAGTTTAAAGCTTCCGCTACGTTGGGAGTCGTCCGTCGTTTATCAATAATCGCGACCGTTGAACCGGGAATTGTATCGGAAAGTTTTCGAGCCCGGGTCGCTCCGCCATGATCAGGCGATACAATTACGATATCATTATTTAAGCCATGAGCACGGAAATATTGTCCTAACATCGAAACGACCGATAAATCATCTGTCGGAATTTTAAAGAACCCTTGGATTTGTGGGGCATGCAAATCAATTGTAATAATGCGATCAGCCCCCGCCACTTCTAATAAATCAGCAATTAAACGCGCGGTAATTGGTTGTCGAGGTCGAGCTTTCCGGTCTTGACGCGCATAGCCAAAATAAGGAATAACGACGGTTACTTCATTAGCTGAAGCCCGACGCATCGCATCTAAAGCAATCAGAATTTCCATAATTGAAGCTGAAGTAGGAGCATTGGTCGACTGCACAATAAATACATGTTTCCCGCGGACAGATTCTTCCGGTTCAACAATAATCTCGCCATCAGCGAAATGTCTCACCGAACAAATGCCCCGTCTAATGCCTAAATATGAGCAAATTTCATCGGCTAATTCGATACTACTGCTTAAAGCAAATACTTTAATAGAATTCATTCTGGCTGCTCCTTCTTCTTAGCAAAATATTTATAACCATAATCAAGTTTATTAGTTTGATGATTGCGGGCAATCGCTAACGCACCCGCTGGTACATATTCAGTGATGGTTGACCCCGCCGCCACCACGGCTTGTTCACCGACCTCAATTGGGGCAATCAAGTTAACATTACTTCCAATGAAGGCTTGCTTTCTAATCAGGGTGGGATACTTATTTTTACCATCATAATTTACCGTCACCACACCACAACCAATATTTACGGCATCTTCGATGGTCGTATCACCTAAGTAAGTCAAATGAGCACATTTAATCTCATTGGCTAACTGCACTTTTTTCAGCTCAACAAAATTACCAATCCGATTAGCATTTTTAATCATTGAATTAGTTCTAATATGGGCATAAGGCCCAACAAAGTTATGCTCCCCTAATTCACTATCAGTAATCCGGCTTTGATTAATCTCATTATTATCGCCGATTTTACTATCACGAATATAACTACCAGTAATCTGACAGTTTCTACCGATTTTAGTCTGTCCAACTAAGTAAGTTGGCGGATAAATTATCGTATCAGCACCAATTTCAACTTCTGGAGCAATAAAAATCGCTTCCGGTTGGATTAAAGTCACTCCCGCCAGTTGATGTCTTTGATTGATTTTTTGTTGTAACCACAGGTTGGCTTCCGCCAACTCGATGCGATCATTTATCCCACTAGCTTCTTTATAATCTAAAACACGTAAAGCTTTGACACTTTTACCTTGTTGCTTTAAGACTTTAACTAAATCAGTAATATAATATTCTGCTTGATTATTGTTATTGTCTAAATGTTTTAAGCTAGCAAATAAGTCTTGGTTATTAAACACATAAATACCAGTATTAATTTCTTTAATACTTGCTTGTTGTAAAGTACAATCTCGATACTCTACAATCTCACTGATATTTAAATCTTCATCAACCAGCACGCGACCATAGCTTTTAGCATCAGGCACAATGGCAGTTAAAACAACTAAGGCATGGTCTTTTAAGGCCTGATACATGCTTTCAAAAGTCTCCGGGGTAATCAAGGGACAATCGCCATTAACCACAATCGTTTGCCCAGCTAAGTCTTTTAGCTGTGTTACTTGCATCACCGCATGGCCCGTACCTAATTGCTCATCTTGGATGGCGTATTCACAAGCGGTACCTAAATAAGCTGAAACGAGTTCCGCCCGATAACCCACGACCGCAATAACCCGCTCTGCTTGGGCTTGTTTTAGGTTATCAACTAAATGGGCAATCATCGGCTTCTGGCAAACCTCATGCATGACTTTTGGTAATTCAGACTTCATTCTTGTGCCTTTACCAGCTCCAAGAATTATTGCGTATCTCATAACTACCTCCTTCTCTATTGTATCAAAAAAAGCGTTAATAAGTTATTAATTTATAACCTCAACGCTAAATATCTCAGGAATCAACTTAGTTTTTTTCACTAACGAGAACTTCAAGAAATAATGACTCATGGCTTGATCGACTAACTTTTCTGATTGAGTAAAAGCTAAAACCGTCGAACCACTCCCTGACATCACGACTTGATCAAAACCAATACTTAATAAATCATTTTTAATGGCAGTTAATGGTAAACCTAATTGAATGGCACTGTTTTCTAAACTATTACCGATCGTAGCCAGCAACTTGGGGTAATCCGCCTCCGCTAAAGCTAAGGCCACTTGATCAATCGCTGGATGACTGATTTGGTTAACATCTAATAATTTAAAGGCTTCTTTGGTCGAAATACCCAAATTTGGTTTAGCTAAAAATATCCAAAATGATGTGTGCTGTTTAATTGGGATTAGTTTTTCGCCAATCCCTTGAACTCGCGCTGGTTGCCCATAAAGACAAAATGGTACATCCGCTCCTAGTTTTAAACCTAACTTAGCTAGTTCGGTTGATGAAATTTTTAAATCTAGTAGCTCATTTAGCATCCGTAAAGTCAAAGCCGCATTACTACTCCCTCCACCTAAACCACCCCGGGAAGGAATATTTTTCATTAAACGAACCGAAAAATTAGTTGCTAATTGATAAGTATCTTTAATTAAAGTAATCGCTTGATAAATTGAATTCCGCTGGTCCCAAGGTAAATACGGTTTATTACAAGTAAATTCCATCGTCGGATGGATTTTTATTTCAATCGTATCAAACAAGTCAATCGGGGCCATAATCATATCTAATTCATGATAACCATTAGCTTGTCGCTTAACGACATCTAACGCCAGATTTACTTTAGCGAAGGATTTTCTTTTCATATAACTCCTGAAATAGTTGGAGGTATTCATCAGTACTCAGCGCTTCGGCGCGAATCTGCTGATCCAACTTTAATTGATCTAAGGCTTTTAAAATACTAGCTAATTCATAGTCATCTTTTAAATTATTAACTAAAATTTTTCGACGAAAGCGAAAGCATTTTTTAACAAACTGAAAGTAAGCTGGCTCTAGTTCGCTCGTTAAAACTCTAATCTTTGGTTTAAAGCTTAAAACTATGGAATCTACTTTGGGTTGCGGATAAAACACTTCTGGCTTAACTAACATCACTTTTTTTAAATTAAACAGATATTGAATAATAATGGACAGACTGCCATAGGCTTTCGTCGCTGGAACTGCTAATAGCCGTTCCGCCACTTCTTTTTGTAACATCAAAGTCATTTGATCAAAATAAGCTTCTTGTTCAATCAAATAAAACAGAATTGGCGTAGTAATATAGTACGGTAAATTCGCTACTAACACCACTTGAGCATACTGTTTTTTTAAATCATCTAGAATCCTTTTTATCTCACTTTGTAAGAAATCTTGATTGATTAGCGTTAAATGAGGATAACTTACTAGCGTTTCTTTTAAGATACCAAATAAATCACGATCAATTTCATAACTGATAACGTAACTAGCTAATTTTAAAAGTTGTTCTGTTAAGCCACCTAAACCTGCCCCAATTTCAACCACCGCAGTATTTTCAGTAATACCACTTTGTTGCGCAATCTTTTCGACAACTTTACTTTCAATGATGAAATTTTGGCCAAAATGCTTTTTAGCTTTTAGTCGTTGGCTAGTCAATAGTTGATGGGTTTGTTTAACACTGGCTAAGGGTGAGTTATTCATAAAATCTTTCTGTGATTTGAGCTAATTCCGGATAACTGATTTGCAGGTAATTTAACCGTTTTAAAAACGTTTTCGCTGAAGTTGAACCAATATGAAAATACTCCGCCACTTTTTGACGTAATAGGTTACTATTGGGGCCAATTAACTTTAAACTCATTAAATCCTTCATTTCTAAAGTCTCAATAATATCATCGTGGTAAGTTACTAAATGAGCTAACGCGAGTTGGATTTCTTCTGGGCTCGCATACTCGACCCCTACTTTAGCTAAATTACGAGCAGTCTTATAATACACAAAGGCATTTTTACAACCAGGAATGGCTTGATTAATCTTGCGTCTAATCAATTCTCCCGCATGGTCAGGATCAGTAAAAATAATTAAACCGCGGGTTGCCTGAATATGCGTCAAATAGTCAAGAAAACCAGCTGAAATATTCAAACCATTGGTTTCAATGGTTTCGGCTTGGATCGCTTGTTTTAAGCGGGCTGTATCGTTTTTACCTTCCACTACTATTAACTCTAAAACTTGCACAATATCACTCCATCTCTATTATACCCGAAAAGTAAAGCTAACCGGAAAAAGAAAATCTGCCAAATACTCACATCAAAGTAACAAGTAACTACCTTAAATAAATTAACTAATAAAATAGTCCAAATTAGTTTCAAATTGCTTGCTTTAAAGATAAAACCTCAATTCACAAAATTGAATTGAGGTTTTATTATGCTTGCATAACTAATTTAATTATTGTGTTAGTTACACCAAACAAGGTTTTACTTTCCACCAAAAATACAAGAGAAATTGGCACCATTTCTAACCCGTTTATTGAAGGAAAGAATTGTAACGGTTAAGTTTTTATTACTTTTAACGGGACGAATCACATTCAGATTATTTTCATTCCCAACAAATAAATCTAGCCGAGCTCCTTTAATTGCACCACCACGGTCTAAAACTACCGCCTTAAAAGGAACGCCAGGTTCTAATCCCATTCCTTGATAATTGTGGTTGGAGATTTCCACCACGGTACAATGGGGAATCGCTGCGTCAGTCGCTAAAATATAATAACCTTCATAAGTAACCCCTGGTTTCCAAGTACCGTCTTTTTGACGAACACTATCTAACGCAATCCGAACACCAGCGGATGTATTACCCCGTCCTTGACTATCCACTGGACAACCCACACAGTTTACCCCAAAGCGGGTAATACCGGATGTCACAAATGAACTACCCACGGTGGGCTTTTTTAAGTATTCATAAACATCAGGAGTCGCATCAGTATAGACTTCACTCCCGGGGATGACTATCTTAGATAAAATAGTTTGAGTTTTACTTTCATAAGTATATAAGTATTCTCGTTCAACTATACCCGCTTTACCAGTTTTAGTTTTTGTTAAAAACCAGAGTCCACTAGTTGGCTTTGATTTGGGATATTGAACCGGGATTTCTCCTGCTTGAATTGAAGTCTCTTTTTTGGTTACGAAGGTATAACCCGTTTGGGTTAAAGCGCTTAAGTCATTTTGCCAAGCGAGTCTTTCTTCTTCACTCATCGTATTCATATTAGGTAAGACTAATGTATTATTTACTGTATTAGAACAGCCAGAAAACAATAAGATGACGGCTAAAAGCAGTAGATAACTAATAAATTTCCTCATTTTTCACCTCTTTTTGTGCCGCAGTGATATTAGCACACCAAGCAGAGTGTGTCAAATGTTAAGCTGGAAAAGCTTAGTATAATTCAGTTTTAACTGCTGACTAACCTGTTTTTCCGGTAGATCTTTCAGTTTCGCCACGGCGGCCCCGACTAAAGCCACATAACTGGGCTCATTTAATTTTCCACGATATGGAACCGGGGCGAGATAAGGACTATCAGTTTCAATTAACAAATATTCTAATGGAGTACTTTGGACGACTGCTTGCATTAATTGACCATTTTTAAACGTCACAATCCCACCAACCGCAATTAGAAAGCCTAACTCAATAAATTTTTTGGCCATGGTGCTATCACCAGTATAACAATGCATTATTCCACCGCGGTATACTTTCGCTTGTTTTAATATTTGATAAGTATCCGCTAACGAATCACGTAAATGAATAATGACTGGTAAATTATATTGATTAGCTAAAGCTAGTTGACGCTTAAAGACGGCTTTTTGTAAGGCTTGATTATCTTTGGTCCAATAATAATCTAAGCCAATTTCTCCAATCGCGACTAGTTTACCCGCTTGAATTATTTCTTCCAATTTCAACCAGTCAGTTTCCGTTAACGACGACACAGCTTCGGGATGAAAACCAAAGGCAATATCAATTCCTGGATATTTAGCTTGGATTTCTACCGCCATCTCATACTCTTTGGCGGTTAAAGTAATAATTAAAACTCGACTTACGCCAGCTGGCTTTAAACGCGCATAATATGCCGGAAAATCTTTTAAATAGCGCTCATCGCAAAAATGGGCATGGGAATCAATCCACTCTAACATAAATACCTACTTTCCTAAACAGAAATTACTAAATAAAGTATCTAATAAATCATCACGACTACTTTCGCCTAAAATATCTTTTAATAAGAAGTATGCTAGTTCTAAGTCTAACACCACTAAGTCTAAATCAACGGCGGCTAAAACCGCAGCTAACGCTTGATCAATCGCGGTAGCGGCTTCTTTGGCTAGACCAATTTGTCTTTCATTATTTAACACTTCTAAGTCGCGAACTTGAGCATTTTGTTCAAATAGTGCTTCAATCTGGTTAATTAAAGGTGCAATCTCATTTTTTAAAGCACTAATATTTAAATGGCTACCACGCCATAAATCCGCTTTGTTATTGACAATTATATGGGGCCGATTAGCGAACGTATCTAAAACTTGTTGTTCTTCAACGCTAATGCGATCTTCGCTAATCACCATAATAATCAATTCAGCTTCCGCAATCGCTTGTTTAGTTTTATCGATCCCGATTTGTTCCACGATATCATAAGTATGGCGAATACCAGCCGTATCAATTAAGTGCAACGTAACATTATTTAGCCGCACAACCCCTTCAACCCAATCGCGCGTCGTTCCTTCAATTTCGGTGACGATCGCTTTATCTTCTTTAAGTAAGGCATTAAAAAGACTAGATTTACCCACATTCGGTTTGCCAATAATCGCTGTTTTTACCCCCGTTTTTAAAACTCGTCCCATTTCAGCTTGGGTAATTAACTGTTTGAGTTGCGTTTGCCAGCTGTGTAAATGAGGTAAAACCATTTCATGACTTAATACGGTCACATCATCATATTCTGGATAATCAATATTAACTTCAATCGTGCCAATTACCGCTAACAATTGATCAATGATTGGTTGAATTAAATGTTGAATACTACCACCTAAACCCGCAATGGCTTGGCGTGAACTATATTCATTTTGCGCTAAAATTAAATCATTCGCGGCTTCAGCTTGGGTTAAATCAATCCGCCCATTTAAAAAAGCGCGACTAGTAAACTCGCCCGGTAAGGCTAAACGAATACCCGTCCCTAAAATTAAAGCTAAGACTTTTTTAGTCACATAAACACCGCCATGACAATTAATTTCTACAACGTCTTCGCAAGTATAAGAGTATGGTGCTTTAAAAATAGAAACTAAAACTTCATCAACAATATTTTCACCATCATAAATATGGCCATAATTAATGGTGTTCGCTGCTAGCTTCGTTAAATTCTTACTAAAAATTGTGGAAACTTTTGCTAACGCTTGATCACCACTAATTTTAATAATGGAAATGGCTCCCGCTTGTAAAGGAGTAGCAATCGCCGCAATTGTATCAGTCAACATCACTTATTCTCCTATTCATTAACATGGGCTAAAGCTTGTTGAAAAATCATCACAACGTGGTCATCGACTAAGGCATAACGAACGGCTGTGCCTACTTTAGTATATTTAACTAACCGCGCATCTCGTAGTACTTTTAATTGGTGGGAAATCGCCGAATGAGACATGTTTAAGCGACTAGCGATTTCTTGGACATAGAGTTCATGATGGTATAAAGCATTAATTATCTTAATGCGGGTCTTATCCCCCAATACTTTAAATAAATGACTCACTGCACTGGCTTCTAGCTCAGTCAAGTTCAATTTGTTGGGCATTAAGCTCATCCTCCCTATATGAATCTTTACTCATATACTATCCTAGATAAATTAGGATATTTTGTCAATTAGGCACTTGAATTACCTATTTAATTATTTGTTAATTTTTTCTAACCAGTCATTAACAGCCAAAATAATCTCAGTATCAGTTGTCTTGGTTAAATCATACCAATTTACTGGCATTTGATTATTAAACCAGGTATATTGGCGTTTCGCTAACCGCCTTGAATGTTTTTTGATTTGTTCTAACGTAGCGCGTTGACTCAGATAACCACGAAAGTAGTCTCGCCACTCTTTATAGCCAATCCCTTGCATTCCCAAAAAGCTAAAAGCGTTTGGATATTTTTCAATAATATCAGTTACCTCGCTTAATAAACCTTCCTTAGCCATTAACTCAACCCGTTCATTAATCACTTCATACAGTTCACTGCGTGGTCTGGTTAAACCAATAATATAAGCATCATATAATAACTGGTTTTTTTGTTGGCTTAGAACTTCACTTTTTTTATATTGTTGGACACGATTGAAAATTACCGCTCGGATTAGCCGTTGCCGATTGTTTGGGTGAATTTCAGTTAAAATCGCTGGATCATTTGCTTGTAATTCAGCATATAAAGCAGCGTTACTCAGTTTTTTTACTTCATTAATAAGATTTTTATCATTAACTTCGGGTAAGAAAATATAATCATAAAGTAAAGCTTTAATATACAAACCCGTACCACCAACTACGATTGGTAATTTACCTTGGGCCCAAATTTCTTCCATTAATTTGCGGCCCATGCTTTGGAAATTAGTCACATTATAAGCCGCTTCCAGCGGTAAAATATCAATCAAATGGTGGGGGATCTGTTGCCGTTTAGCGGGGCTAACTTTAGCCGAACCAATATCTAAGCCTTGATAAACTTGAATACAATCACCACTGATAATTTCCCCGGCGTATTTTTCTGCTAACTTGATGGCTAATTCACTTTTACCAATCCCAGTTGGACCAACCACCACTAACACTTGTTTCATCGATAAAATTCCTTCAGTAATGTCTCTTCATCAATTACGATTATCGTAGGACGCCCATGCGGACAATGATAAGGTTGTTCACATTGGCTCAGATTCACTAAGACTTGTTTCATTTCACTTAAACTTAAGTTGCGATTAAAGCGAATCGAACTATGACAAGCTGCACTGGCTAAAGCATGTTCTCTTAGTTTTAAAATATCCATCGTAGTTTCATTTTCAAGTGCGCTAATAATTTCAGCTAAAACTGTTTGTTCATCACTATCAGTTAACCAAGCGGGTAAAGTGCGGAAAATTAATTGTTGTTCCCATAATTCAGCTTGGATATTTAACTTTTGAAAATGCTTAATCATTATTTCCGCTAACGGTTGTTGACTACTAGTTAATGGTAAAACTAAAGGTACTAGTAAAGGAACCAGTTTAGGTTCTTGATTAACTAACTTACTTAAACGTTCAAAATTAAAGCGTTCTTCCGCGGCGTGTTGATCAATAATATAAAGACCAGCTGGACCTTCACTTAAAATGTATTTCCCACCTAATTGCCCAATCACATTTAAAGATAAAAATAAATTAGTAAAAGGGGGCGTGATTGTCTCTTGCACTTCAAACTTTGGTAAAGTTAATTCTGGTGTAATAAATGGTGTTGGCGTATAAGCATAATCCAATTCAGCTTGTTTGGTAATCATCGGTTGATTAAGGCTAGCTACTTTTGGTGGTTGGATAGCTGTTTTTAAGGCTTGTTCTAGCTTTTCTTTAATTAATTCTGTTAGTTGTTTTTCTTTCGCTAATCTAATTTCCCATTTAGCCGGATGAACATTAACATCAATTAGTCGCTCATCCATCGTAATATTGAGCACAATTACTGGATAACGTTGACTAGGTAAATATTTCTCATAAGCCGCTAAAATTGCCTGGGTAATACTATAAGAGCGAACCATCCGCTGATTAATAAAAATAAAGATATCATTCCGGTTAGCCCGATTAATTTTCGGTAAAAGTAGAGCCCCATGAACTTGATAATCATAGTCGCTAAATTCATATCTAACGCTATTTTGGGCCATATTTAAGCCATAAATTATTTGGATAACACTCAGTAAATCTCCGGAGCCATTAGTCTCAAGTGATAAACGCTCATCCGCAACTAATTTAAACGCCACTTTGGGGAAAGCTAACGCAAAGCGTTCCACAATCCTAGTGGCCATGGCTACTTCATACGGTAAACTTTTTAAATGCTTTAGTCGAGCCGGAGTTTGATAAAATAATTGTTCGACTTTAACCTGAGTTCCGCGATTGGCTGCGACAGGCGTAATTGACTCAATTTGACTATTCGCTACGATTAATTGATGAGCTAGATCACCCGTACTACTGATCAAAGTTACTTTCGCTACCGCTGCGACTGAAGGTAAGGCCTCTCCGCGAAAGCCTAAAGAAGCGATTTGCCATAAGTCTTCAATTTGGCTAATTTTGCTCGTGGCGTGGCGTTTAAAAGCTAACTTACAATCGGCTAAACTCATCCCCGTCCCATTATCCAGCACCTCTAAAGCTTTAATCCCGCCTTCAATAAGATTTATTTGAATCGTCGTGGCTTGAGCATCGAGACTGTTTTCAATTAATTCTTTAACAATACCCGCTGGACGCTCGACAACTTCACCAGCCGCAATCATATTAGTCAAATGGGCGGGTAAAACTTGAATCTTATTCATTTTCGGACTCCTGTTTTAACTGTGCTAATTTCTCTAAAGCCGCTAACGGGGTTAATTGATTAATATCAACTAATTTTAATTGATTCATGACAGCTTGATAATTAGCCGGTATTTTAATTATTTCAATTACTTCATTAACAATCGGTAAAGTAGTTGGTGCTTTGACTAAAACCGCTAAAATAGCTTGCGCTCTTTTCGTTACTACTTCAGGCAAGCCAGCTAAAGTCGCAACATGTAAGCCATAGGAGCGATTAATCACGCCGCGTTTAATTTGATAAAGGAAGGTAATCTTCTCAGCTGCTTCTAAAACTAAGACATGATAATTAATCACCCCACTAATTAGTTTTTCTAGTTCCGTTAATTCATGATAATGAGTTGAAAAAATCGTCGTGGCTTGTAAGTGATTTGCTAAATACTCAATCATCGCTTGGGCTAAGGCCATCCCATCATAAGTGGAAGTACCCCGACCAATTTCATCAAATAGCACTAAGGAATGTTGAGTCGCCCGACTTAACGCGGTATTAGCTTCACTCATTTCAACCATAAAAGTTGAACGGCCACCCAGAATATCATCGCTCGCTCCCATCCGGGTAAAGATCTGATCAAAAATTGGTAGCTCACACTCCAGCGCTGGTACATAACAACCTAACTGTGCCATAATCACAATTAAAGCATTTTGTCGCATATAAGTTGTTTTCCCACCCATATTGGGTCCAGTTAAAACCATGACTTGATCAAGTGGAGAAAAGATCCAATCATTTTCAACGTATTTTTGTTCTAATAGTTTCGCTAACATCGGATGACGACCCTTAATAACTTTTATTGATCGTTGCTCAGTAAAGCTTGGTTTAACAAAATTAGCTTGATCAGATACTTCCGCTAAACTAACTAAAATATCAATTTCAGCTAAGTCATGGGCCAGATTTTGAAGAGGGGTTAGTTGTTGTTTTATTTTCTCAACTAATTGTTGGAAGAGCTCAAGTTCTAGCGCTAAAGCTTGTTCTTGCGCTGCTAAAGCTTCAGCTTCAAATTTTGATAAGTCTTCATTAACAAACCGTTCCGCGTTAACTAACGTTTGTTTCCGCAAATAATTATATTCTGGTTTAATTAAATTGAGATTCCCTTTGGAAACTTCAAAATAGTAACCATAAACCCGGTTATAGCCAATCTTTAAATTCTTAATCCCTGTTTTATCTCGTTCTTTTTGTTCTAACTCTAAAAGATATTGACTAGCATTTTGTTTTAACGTCCGTAAATGATCAAGTTCTAGATGATAACCCGCTTGAATAAAACCACCTTCTCGCATATGAGCTGGTAGCTCAGTGACTAATGCTTGCTCTAATTCATTTTGTAATGACTGAAATTTCTCTGGTTCATTTAGCTTTAATTGATAAGGAATACTCTTGCATAATTCATAAATTGTAGGAACAACCGCTAAAGTTTTTTCTAACCGCTTTAAATCTAAAGCATTAATTGTTTCATAAACGGCTTTGGTTAAAATACGCGGTAAATCATAGATTGATCTTAACGCCAATTTCAAATTAGCGCGCACTAGACGATTTTCGACTAACGTGCTAATTGCGGTCTGACGTTTTTCAATTGCCTCTTTTCGCGCTAATGGTCGTAAAACCCATTCGCGTAAGAGCCGACTACCATAAGCGCTTTGGGTTTGATCTAAATAATCCCAAAGGGTATTGACTTTACTTTTATCTTTTAAAGTGGCGACTAATTCCAAGTTATTAACTGTCGCGTAATCAAGTTCTAAATATTCCGCTTGGTTTATTTCAATCGTAAATAAATCAACCAGATTACGCTTTTGGGTAGCTGTTAAATAATTAAGTAACCGCCCTAAAGCTCTTTTATGCTGATCATCTTTCACTAAGTCACTTAGTTTTTGATATTCAGCGGGGATGAATTCATTTTCTTCAGTTGATAAAGCGATATTTAAGTGTTGTAATAACGGGGTTAAATTATTTTTTACAGCTTGATCGACTACTAATTCTTTAATATTATGACTTAAAACAAATTCTAATAAGTCACTCAGCTCGAAACCAATTATTTTGAAGTTTAAACTGCCTTGAATTAGTTCACCATAAACACAAGCATAGCCACTAGCTAAAGTGGTTAACGCTGCGATAAACACACTTTGGTTATCATGATTAAAATCTTCAAATACCGTGCCTGGTGTTATTACGCGCACCACATCGCGTTTTACAATCCCAACCGCACTGGCGGGGTCTTCTAATTGTTCCACGATCGCAATCTTATAACCTTTATTAACTAATCTAAGTAAATAAGTATCGACCGCATGATAAGGTACGCCACACATCGGAACTCGCTCTTTTACCCCGGCTTGTCGACCAGTGAGAACTAAGTCTAACTCATAAGCCGCAATTTTAGCATCCTCAAAAAACATTTCATAAAAATCACCCAGCCGATAAAAAACTAACGTATCCGGGTAATTAGCCTTGACACTCAAATATTGCTGCATCATCGGGGTATATTGCTTCATAACTACTCCTTACCTGTCTCAATTATATCAAATTTATTTCTTGATGTTGGCTAATTAAAAAACTAAGCTCCCAACCAGAACTTAGTTATAATTAGTTAGCGCTAATAATGATTACTATTTATCCAACTCCGTTAAATTTAATAGCTCCAAAATTCGATTTAAATCCTCCGTATCGTTGAACTTAATCGTTAATCGATGTTCATCTAACCAAACAGCAGTTTGAAGTTTACTCGCAATTTGTTGCTTAAGTTCTAATAAATATTTATTAACGGGTAGATCTTTTGTTTTAGCTGGTTGGGAACCTGTTTTTAATAGTTGTTCCACCGCCCGCACGCTAAGCTTTTCTTGTTTGATTTTTTCAGCTAAGTCAAGAATCTTTTGCTTATCATTTAGCGTAATTAAAGGTCGAACATGTCCCATTGTTAACTCACCATTATGGACATCATTTTGGACTTCAGCTGGTAACTTTAATAAACGTAATAAGTTCGCGACATGTTCGCGGGATTTTGAGACACGTAAAGCAATCTTTTCTTGGGTATAGTTAAGCTTTTTAAGCATGGTCTCATAAGCAATCGCTTCTTCAATGACACTTAAGTTTTCTCGTTGAATGTTTTCTAATAATCCAATTTCTAACATCATTTCGTCCGTAAAATCCACAATAATAGCTGGAATTTGGGTTAAGCCAGCTGTTTCCGCTGCTCGTACCCGCCGTTCACCGGCGATTAATTGAAAACCATTAACCGTTTCCCGCACTAAAATTGGGGTAAAGACCCCATGTTGGGCAATCGATTCAGCTAACTCCGCAATCTTTTCGGCCTTAAATTCTTTCCGGGGTTGATACGGATTAGGCATAATTTTAGCTAAAGGGATATTTTGTTTACGGCCAATCGAATCTTCCGGTCGTTGTTGGATGTCTTCAATAATTGCTGACAAATCTTCACCGAAAATCGCTCCTAAGCCTTTGCCTAACCGTCGATTATCTTGCTCTGCCATAAAACCTCCTATTGATTATTCGCTAAAACCTCTTTAGCCAAGGCGGCGTAAGCTTTAGCGCCTTCTGATCGAATATCGTATTCAAAGATAGATTGCCCCCTTGATGGTGCTTCTGATAACTTCACATTGCGGGGAATATACGCTTGATAAACACGTTCTTTGAAATATTTTTGCACTTCTTGTTGAACTTCTAAACTTAACCGGGTCCGTGCATCAAACATCGTTAATAGGACCCCTTCAATTAAAAGATTATTATTAAACAAACGTTGGACTAAACGGATAGTCGATAATAATTGGGTTAAACCTTCTAAAGCATAATACTCACATTGCACCGGGATAATGACAGAATCAGCGGCGGTAAAGGCGTTAGTATTAAGTAAACCTAAGGACGGGGGACAATCAATTAAAATAAAGTCATATAAATGTTTGGCGGGATATAATTTTTGTTGTAATAACCGTTCTCGACCACTTTTCAACTGCGCAAGTTCGATATCAGAGCCAGCTAAAGAAATCGTGGCAGGAATTAAGTCTAGTGGTGGCATCGAAATATTAATTAAAGTATCACTGAAAGTTATTTCAGGTTTCATAATCAAATCATAAGAACAATGCTTAATCTGATTGCGTAAGGCACCAATCCCTTGGGTCGCATTACCTTGCGGATCAAAATCAACAATTAAAACCTTCTTGCCCAGATAGGCTAAACTAGCGGCTAAGTTAATGGTGGTTGTAGTTTTCCCAACTCCGCCTTTTTGATTCGCTACCGCAATAATCTTCCCCATAACTTGACCCTTTCTACTTTTTAATTTTAATGATAATTACCGTTTCATCAGCCTCGCGGCTTTCTTCCATCATAACATGAAAACCGACTTTTCGAACCATATCTACGGCTTGGGTAATGGTATTAACTGCGATTTTATGATTCACCACAATCCCTTTGGTTTTACTAGTTGCTGGATTCGAGCTTGGTTGTTGGTGCTTTTCAACTAATTTTTCGGTCGCTTGAACATTTAAACCTTTTTCAATAATTTGCTTAAAGATTGTTGCTCGCCTTTGATCTTTGACACTTAATAAAGCACGACCATGGCGCTCAGTAATAAGCCGATTACTAATCGCGGTTTGAATAGCTGGTTCTAACTGGAGTAAGCGTAATTTATTAGCCACAGCACTTTGCGATTTACCTAAGCGACTCGCAATTTGTTCTTGGGTTAAACCATAACTCACATTTAATTGTTGGTAAGCTTTAGCTTCATCAATTGCCGAAATATTTTCTCTTTGTAAGTTTTCAATTAAAGCTAACTCAGCCATTTGTTGATCTGATACTTCATCGACTAATGCTAAAATCTCACTATAACCTAAAAATAAACAAGCCCGATAACGTCTTTCACCAGCTACTAGTTCATAGCCATTAGCGATTTTACGAACTACTATTGGTTGTAATAAACCATGTTGCGCTATCGATTTGGCTAAGTCTTCAATTTTATCATCATGAAATTCACTCCGAGGTTGATAGCGATTCGGAATTATTTCTTTCATCGGAATATAAGCAGTAGCGCGCATTGATTGACTCCTTTAAATTAGTGGTTGATGTTTGATCTGAGCAAAGTTACGCGGATACTTAAGTGGCGTCGGTTTAACTTTACGGTATATTACATTATAACGAATTATCTCCGGATTTAAAACTTGTTCGTAAACTTCTTGTAGTTTTAAACCTAAAAGCTGACTAGCACGGGTGGCCTGTTTGACCTCTTGCTTTACAGCTTGGCCCTTATAGGCTAACAGATAACCATCGAGTTGCACTAAAGGCGCACAAAGCTCTAAAAGAACCGGTAAATTAGCGACTGCTCGGGCCGTTACTAACGGAAAGTTCTCCCGAGTTTGCTGGGCATATACTTCCGCCCGTTCATTAATCAAGGTCACCTTTAATCCTAGTTCTTGGGTTAAAATTTCTAAGAACCGAATTCTTTTTTTCAGCGGTTCAACAATGGTTACGTCCAGTTCTGGGTAGACTATTTTTAAAGGAATACTAGGAAAACCCGCCCCCGCTCCCACATCACCTAACTTTTTTGGTAAGGGAAAAACCAAAGCAGGTAATAACGAATCATAAAAGTGTTTTAAATAAACCTCAGTTTCATCCGTAATAGCCGTTAAATTGATTTTTTGATTATATTCAATTAACAACTCATAATAACGTGAAAATTGCGCGGTTTGAACAGCACTTAAAGTAATACCTTGTTGAGCTAGTCGCTCATTAAAAAACTCTGGCATCTTATTTACTCCTTAAAACTACTAAACCGTCAGCGCCCGGTCTTTTTGTTTTAAATACAAAGCTAACACTGCAATATCCGCCGGATTAACCCCGGAGATTCGGGCAGCTTGACCAATGGTTAGTGGTTGGACTTTTAACAGCTTTTGGCGACCTTCAATCGAAAGATGCGGTACCGCCTGATAATTAAGATCACTTGGTAATAATAAAGCTTCCATCGCTTTTAAACGACTTGCTTCTTTATTGGCTTTTTCAATATAACCAGCGTATTTGATTTCAATTTCTACCTTATTAATTACTTCTTGGCGATATGATTGAGTTAAATAAGCTAATAAGGCAGTTAGTTTAACGTGGGGTCTTTTCAATAATTCTAAACCGGTTACTTTACCATTTAACGCTTCATAACCTAACTCAATCAAGTAAGTATTAATTGGATGATTTTGATTAAAATTCAATTGACTTAATTCAGCCATTAACATAGCTTCTGCGCTTTGGTCATGTTTATAGGCTTGATATTGGGCTTTGGAAATTGTTTTTAGCTGATGACCATATTCGCTTAAGCGGGTATCAGCGTTATCATGCCGTAATAATAGACGATACTCCGCCCGCGAAGTTAATAAGCGATACGGTTCCGTGGTGCCTTTCGTTACTAGATCATCAATTAACACCCCGATATAAGCTTCATCACGACGTAAGATAAATGGCGGTAAATTCTTTAAAGCGTTAATCGCATTAATTCCAGCCATTAAGCCTTGACAAGCCGCTTCTTCATAGCCAGATGTACCATTAATTTGGCCAGCACTATAAAGACCTTGGTAAAGCTTGGTTTCTAAGGTCGGTTTTAATTGTAATGGATTAATTGCATCATATTCAATTGCATAAGCATATTTTAAAATTTGAGCATTTTTTAAAGCCGGAATACTACGAATCATGATTTCCTGAACATCATAAGGCATCGAGGTCGACATGCCAGATAAATAAACTGTCTCCATTTCCGCTGATTCTGGTTCTAAGAATAATTGGTGACGATTTTTATCTTTAAACCGAACAATCTTATCTTCAATCGACGGACAATAACGTGGACCAACGCCGGTCACCACCCCTGAATACATCGATGAACGATTTAAGTTCAAATTAATTACTTGGTGAGTTTCCGCTGTTGTATAGGTCAAATAACAAGGATATTGCTTTGAAATAATTTCATCAGGCGTTGTTCGATAAGAAAAACTATTAAACTCTTTATCCCCAGGTTGAATTTCAGTTAAAGAATAATCGATGGAATCTTTATGGAGACGGGCTGGTGTTCCAGTTTTTAAGCGGAACAGTTCAAAGCCAAGTTGCTTTAAATTAGCGGACAAATCTTGGCTAGTAGCTTGATTGTTGGGACCACTAATCGTCACTTCTTCGCCAACTAATACAGCGCTATTCATATAAGTACCCGTCGTTAAAATAACAACTTTAGCGTGTAAGTTTTCACCCGTTCCAAGTTTAACTCCCGTGACTTTTTGATCTTGGACTAAAACTTCATTCACCATGGCTTCTTGAACTTCTAAGTTTTCTTCAGAAAATAAGAGTTCCTGCATCAATTTCGTATATTTAATTTTATCGATTTGGACTCTTAAAGCCCAAACACCCGGTCCTTTATTGGTATTTAAAAGTTTAAACTGGAGCGCTGCTAAATCGCTGATTCGGGGCATCACACCGCCTAAAGCATCAATTTCCTTTACCACGACCCCTTTGGCGGGACCACCAACTGAGGGGTTACAAGGTAACGCCGCGATATTAGCAATACTACCAGTTATTAATTTAGTTTTTAAACCTGCTCTGGCGCAGACGACAGCCGCTTCAATTCCAGCATGACCGCCCCCAACGACGATTACATCTAACATCTTGTCACTTCCTTTGTTTATCTATTTTACCATGATTCATTCTACTACTGGAAAAAATTGATTCAGTTCGCTTAAAACTTTTTTACTGACTTAAGGATTTAATTTCAGTAATAATCTTGGCGCATAATTTGACAATCAATTGATTTATGCTAAAATTACCTCAGGAAGGCAAGGTGGATTAAAATTGGCTGATCCTGACCCTAGTCGAAGGCGGTTGCAACAAACTCATAATTATGTACCAATAAAACCGGTTTACATGGTTTTTTTACTATTATGCCACTTAACTAGTTACCAACAAAATAATTCACATCTCAACTTATTACTATAGTCTCGCTACTTAAATCAATTAGTCGCAACTATAGGAGGAACCATATGCCCACTTCATCAATCTGGACACCCATTATCTTACAAGTCATTTTAATTAGTTTAAACGCTATTTTTGCAAGTGCAGAAATTGCGGTTTTATCCTTTAATAAAAGTAAACTGGAAAAATATGCGAGTAGTAATCATCGCAAAGCGTTAAAACTTATGGCCTTAACTAAAGAACCAGAAAAGTTTCTTGCGACGATCCAAGTCGGAATTACTTTAGCTGGTTATTTAGGGGCTGCTTTTGCGGGTAATAACTTTGGCCAACGCTTAGCACTCTGGTTAAATGGCTTAGGGTTAAATTTATCTTTAACGACTTTAAACCATCTTTCGGTTATCTTAATTACTTTAATTTTATCTTTTTTCACTTTAATCTTTGGAGAACTTGTCCCAAAAAGAATCGCCATGCGCAATGCAGAAAAAGTTAGCTTCGCTTTTACATCACTGCTAGTTATAATCTCAATTATCTTTAAACCAATTGTTTGGTTATTAAGTAAAGCTACCAACTTAATTTTATTATTATTAGGGATTAATCCCGAAGCCGATGATAACGCCGTGACTGAAGAAGAAATCTTATTATTAATCGATGTCGGTAGTACAAAAGGGACGATTGAACTTGAAGAACGAGAAATGATTGAAAACATCTTTGAGTTTGACGATACGATCGTCGGAGAAATCATGACCCACCGCTTAGATGTCGAGCTATTATGGATGGAAGATGATTTAGCTACTTGGGATAAAATTATCTCCGAAAGCTTTCATACGCAATATCCCATCTGTAAAGATAGCCCAGATAATATCGTTGGGATTTTAAATACTAAGTTCTACTATCGATTAAAAGAACGCAGTTTAGAAAATATTTTAAAAGAAGCGGTCAAGCCGGCTTACTTCGTGCCGGAAACTGCTACGATTAATGTTTTATTTGCTAATATGCAAAAAACTCAAAATCACTTCGCCATTGTCTTAGATGAATATGGCGGAATGAGTGGGATTATCACGATTAACGACGTCTTAGCTGAGATTGTTGGGGAATTTGATGATAATTTAGAGAAAGAAAAGAAACCACCACAGATTAAAAAGTTAGCTGATAATTCTTGGTTAATCCAAGGTACCACCCCGTTAGATGAAATCGAAGAACAACTGGATATTAGTTTGCCAGTTGATGAATTTGATACATTTGCTGGTTATATTTTGAACCAATTAGGAACCATTCCTGATGATGGAGAAAAACCCGAAATCATGGCGGATAACTTACAAATCAAAATCCTACAGATCTTAGATCACCGGATTGTCAGTACAAAGGTAACCATCTTACCACCAGCCATTAACGATTAAAAGACTATTACGATAGTCTTTTTTTAACTTGACAAATAAGCAAAACTACTTTAGTGTATTATATGTAATGATACACTTAAAGGAGCTTAGTCATGATCAAGATTGAACACCTAAGTAAAAGCTTTGGCAGTAATGAGGTCTTAGATAATTTATCACTCACCCTAAAACCCAGCACGATTTATGGTTTAGTTGGCGAAAACGGGGTTGGGAAATCGACCTTATTACGATGTTTAGCTAATATCTACCAAATTGATAATGGTTTTATCAAGGTAGATGACTTACCGCTAACTGCCATTAACCAAACTAATAAACAAATCTTTTATGTTTCCGATGAACCCTTCTTTTTAGCTAACGCTAATCTAATCAGTATGCAACGTTACTACCAAATCTTTTATCCTAGCTTTGATGTGACTTATTATCAATGGTTATTAGCTAAGTTTGAACTAGATGAAAAGATGCCCATTACGCACTTCTCCAAAGGCATGGCCCGCCAAGCTGCCCTTAGTTTAGGCTTAGCCACCAGACCAAACTATCTACTATTAGATGAAGCCTTTGATGGCTTAGATCCGTATAAACGGATTATCTTAAAACAAATCTTAATTGATGAAGTTATAAACCGCTCACTCACCGTCGTAATTGCTTCACATAACTTAAAAGAGATTAATGACTTTGCGGAACATCTACTAATCTTACATCATGGTCAAATTACTTTAGACCGCTCCATCTCCGACTTACAAACCGATTATCAAAAATACCAATGTGCCTTTAAGGAGCTTGAGTTACCTTCAGAGTTTGACAGTTATCACCCATTATATGTAAATCAAGTTGGAAAGGTTTATACCATTGTTTTAAAAAGTGATAATCAAGCTGCTTTAACTTATTTAAAGAGTTTAAAACCCTTACTGTTAGAACCGTTACCTTTATCCTTAGAAGAACTATTTATTTATTACTTAGAGAAAGAGGTGCCTTATGTCGCATTTTAACCGTAGACAAGTCCGAGAATTACTCGCCTTTACCTGGCAAAAACAAAAAAAGTTAGTTTTAGTCTGTACCTTATTATTAATTGCGATTAATTTGAGTAGTATTAATCAATCGCTATTTTCAACCTATCGCGCGAGTACAGCTTTAGCTTATCACTTCGCTACCACGAGCTTAACCAGCCTTTTAGCGGTGAGTTTACCTTTTATTTTATTTGATTATCTAAATAATAAAACTGAATTAGACTTTCTAGCTAATACACCACTTAGTCCGCTTAAATTATTTCAATGCCAATTAGTGAGTGGTTTAAGTATGTTACTGGGTATTTATTTAGTGGGCTTTTTGTCTAATGTTTTAGTGGCTTTTTACTTTACTGGCTGGCAACCTTTTCATTTAGTGATTGGATTAGGTTCAGTCATAATTATCAGCTTGCTTTTTTTAACCGCCTTAACGGCCTTGCTTTTAACAAATACAGCCCTTGATAGTGCGATAATTATTGGAATTAGTCTTTTTATATTGCCTCTAATTATTACTAACTTTGATATTGTGTTTTATCAAGTCTTTAATTTTACTCTTTTTACCTCTAGTAATATTTATGCTTATCTGTCTGTTTTACTAGCCAGCTTTAAGTATTTTGATTTAGCCCAGCAAGTTCTTAATCAAATCACTTATGATCATGTTGTTTTTTTGACTGAGCTAGTTCAATTAGTCGCTTATCACTTAATTATTATGTTTGGTTTAACCTGGTTAACAACTTTTTTACTTAAAAAGCGAAAAGTCGAAAATATCAATTCAGCTTTAAACAATACCTTAGCTTATAAAAATCTGTTATTGATGACCGTTTTAAATCTCCAGATTCTCACGACTATCCCAATGTTATTTCAATCACATCGTTGGCTCTGGTTTTATCTTGCGACGTTATTTCCATTATTAGTTAGTACATTAGTTTACGCAGCCATGCTGGTGTTTGTGGAACGCTCTTATCATAATTTTTTACCCCAATTAAAACGCTATGGTCTAATTGGAATAATCACGCATATCAGTCTTTTAATTATTTATCGTTTATAAATAGGAGGTGCCCATGTTTCAAATTAACCCGACTAATAAAATACCACTTTATCAACAAGTCAAAGATATGCTGATAAAATATATTGTCCAAGGTGTTTTTCAGCCCCAAGAAGCCATTCCTTCGATTCGTGACTTAGCCAATCAACTAGCAATTAATCCTAATACCGTCTTGAAAGCTTTTAAAGAGCTGGAAAGTGAAGGCTATATCTATTCAATTGTTGGAAAAGGCTCTTATGTTAGTGATATCGCGATTATCACAGAACTAAATAAAAAACAAGCTCGTTATAAATTTACTGAACAGGTTAAAAACAGCTTACAATTTGGTCTTAGTCCCCAAGAGTTAATGAAAATGATAAAGGAGCTTAGTCATGATCAAGATTGAACACCTAAGTAAAAGCTTTGGCAGTAATGAGGTCTTAGATAATTTATCACTCACCCTAAAACCCAGCACGATTTATGGTTTAGTTGGCGAAAACGGGGTTGGGAAATCGACCTTATTACGATGTTTAGCTAATATCTACCAAATTGATAATGGTTTTATCAAGGTAGATGACTTACCGCTAACTGCCATTAACCAAACTAATAAACAAATCTTTTATGTTTCCGATGAACCCTTCTTTTTAGCTAACGCTAATCTAATCAGTATGCAACGTTACTACCAAATCTTTTATCCTAGCTTTGATGTGACTTATTATCAATGGTTATTAGCTAAGTTTGAACTAGATGAAAAGATGCCCATTACGCACTTCTCCAAAGGCATGGCCCGCCAAGCTGCCCTTAGTTTAGGCTTAGCCACCAGACCAAACTATCTACTATTAGATGAAGCCTTTGATGGCTTAGATCCGTATAAACGGATTATCTTAAAACAAATCTTAATTGATGAAGTTATAAACCGCTCACTCACCGTCGTAATTGCTTCACATAACTTAAAAGAGATTAATGACTTTGCGGAACATCTACTAATCTTACATCATGGTCAAATTACTTTAGACCGCTCCATCTCCGACTTACAAACCGATTATCAAAAATACCAATGTGCCTTTAAGGAGCTTGAGTTACCTTCAGAGTTTGACAGTTATCACCCATTATATGTAAATCAAGTTGGAAAGGTTTATACCATTGTTTTAAAAAGTGATAATCAAGCTGCTTTAACTTATTTAAAGAGTTTAAAACCCTTACTGTTAGAACCGTTACCTTTATCCTTAGAAGAACTATTTATTTATTACTTAGAGAAAGAGGTGCCTTATGTCGCATTTTAACCGTAGACAAGTCCGAGAATTACTCGCCTTTACCTGGCAAAAACAGTTTAAACTTTCCCTATTAATGTTTAGCTTAATGCTGATGTTTGGCCCGATTCGTTATCTCTTTATGAAATTTTATAGTTTCACCACGGCGAATAATTATTTTGACATCCCCGATAATCTGGCTTTAAATCTAATTAGCTTTCTTTTAATTGCGATTTTAATGGCCGTTATTTTAGCTTTTAGTAATCTTGATTATCTTAAAAATATCCGTGAAGCCCGCTTTGTTTATAGTTTACCAGTCAAAAAAGAAACTTATTTTCTTTTAACGGTCTTCGCCGGTTATTTAAATATTGTCTTAGTTTATTTAGCAGCTTATTTTGTATCTAGCGTTTTAGCCTTAGTAGAATTACAAACGCTGAGTCTAACTCCAGTTTTAGTTAGTTTAATTACTATTTTAATTATTTATATTGTCGTCGTTTTTGCTTTAGTCAACACGCGAACTACCTTAGATGCCTTAATTCAAATCGCTTTAATCGTCTTTTTACCATTAGTCGCTTTTTTTGCCTTTGTTTTGTTGCTAGATCAAACAATTCTCGGCTTCTCAGCAGAAAACTACTTTAAGTATGTCTGGATTTTATCTCCTTTGATGCCTTTATTTTATAGTGGCTTAGTTTTAACCACTTGGCCCGATCCGGTCGACTTTTTAAGTAAAAGTGATTTCCCCTATACTTTAAGTAGTTATTATACAATCTGGTTACTCCTGACCCTGGGATTTTTACTAGTGGCTTGGTATCTTTACCGCCAGAAAAGAGTTGAAGACTTAACTGCCCCAACTTATCAAAGTATTGTGACGACTTTATATTTAATTTTATTCGCTATCGCTTTCCAAATCTTTTTAAACCTCGTTATTAGTCCGTATTTCATTTGGCGAATTGATGTTATTATTTTAATGATCATTGCTTTGATTATCACGACTTTACTCTATGTTTTAGCTCGAGCCATTATTGATAAATCGTTTAATAATTTTATGACCAATTTCTTATTGTATTTAGTCGTTGGTTCAATTACGTTAGTGCTGACTTTTTCCTTTAGCTTAACCCAAGGCTTTGGGACAGTTAAATTTAACTTAACCACTAAACAAGTAAAACAAATTACTGTCCAAGTAGAAACTGATAATTATAGTCTTTCACCACTAGTAGAGTTTACTAATTTAGAAGCTTCCACCACTGAAATCTTTCGACCTTATGCCCCTTGGATTATCTTAAGGAGTACTGATCCAGCTTTAATTGAAGCCATTATTGAACAGAATATAATTTGGGAAAAACAATACGCTGAATTTCATTACTCAAAAGCCTATTTAGACTACACGAAACAACCTAGCCAATATAATT